>DAIRFL010000100.1:0-7241 GCA_036795105.1 Flavobacteriaceae bacterium
ATTCTTAACAAAGTGGATCCGTGTAAGTGGTGAAAAAGAACTATCACAGGAAGAAGCTGCTGCAGAATACGAAAAAGCTGAAAAAGGATTGCGTTACCAACTCATCGAAGGAAAGATCATTCAAGATCACAAACTTCAAATCGAATTTGAAGAATTAAAAGAGTTTGCAAAGGATTTAATCAAACAACAAATGGCTCAATACGGTCAATTGAATCCAGACGATAAAGAATTAGAAGGTATCGCTGCACGTGTGATGTCGAATCAAGACGAAGTAAAGCGCCTACAAGAGCAATTAATGAGCAAAAAACTTGTAGATTTCTACAAGGAACAAGCGAACTTAAAAACTAAAGAACTTTCTTACGACAAGTTTGTTAAGGAAGTTTATGGGGCATAACGCTTAATTTAAGTATATTTACGGTGTTAAAAGGAGCCTTTTAGCACCGTTTTTTTTATCAATCTGTTTTGAAAACAACTATGAATTACGCCAAAGAGTTTAAAAATTTTGCAATAAAAGATCAGGGAATAAGTAGTACCTATTACGATTCTATACTGTCGAGTATGTATCCAGTAGGGATGACTCCAAATATTATTGAAGAACGTCAACTCAACGCTATCGCTATGGATGTGTTTTCTAGATTGATGATGGATCGCATCATCTTTTTAGGGACAGGAATTAATGATCAGGTTGCCAATATCGTTCAGGCTCAATTGTTATTTTTAGAGAGCGCAGATGCATCCAAAGATATTCAGATCTATATCAACTCACCAGGTGGTAGTGTATACGCTGGCTTAGGCATATACGATACCATGCAGTTTATCAAACCAGATGTGGCGACGATATGTACGGGTATGGCTGCTTCTATGGGAGCTGTACTCCTCTGTGCTGGAACTGCTGGTAAACGATCCGGTCTTACGCATTCAAGAGTGATGATTCACCAACCGCTTTCGGGTGCTCAAGGTCAAGCAAGTGATATTGAAATTGCTGCTAAAGAAGTACTGAAAATTAAAGATGAATTATACCAAATCATTTCAAAACACTCCGGTCAACCCTTCGATAAGGTATACGAAGATTCTGATAGAGATTATTGGATGAAAGCCGACCAGGCGAAGTCTTATGGAATGATTGATGAAATTTTAACTAGAGAATAAGAATAACTGCTCAACTGAGGTATCATGGGAAAGAATGAATTAGAATGTTCGTTTTGTGGAAGGAAAAAGCCTGAAACCAATCTACTTATAGCTGGTATTGAGGCTCATATATGTGATCGTTGTATTGAACAAGCCCATGGAATTGTCGCTGAGGAATCCAAACAGATCAAGAACGAGGACTTATCCTCTGAACTAGAGCTCAAAAAACCTATTGAAATCAAGGAATTCTTAGATCAGTATGTCATAGGTCAAGACAAGACCAAGAAAGTACTATCCGTAGCGGTTTACAACCACTACAAACGATTGCTACAACCCAAAGACAAGGAAAACGATATTGAGATTCAAAAGAGCAATATCATTATAGCAGGACAAACAGGTACGGGTAAAACTCTGGTTGCCAAGTCCATTGCTAGAATGCTCAACGTTCCTTTAGCTATAATCGATGCAACCGTACTCACAGAGGCTGGTTATGTTGGTGAAGATGTAGAAAGCATTTTAACGCGCTTACTTCAAGCAGCTGATTACAATCTTGAAAAGGCTGAACGCGGAATTATTTTTATCGATGAAATCGATAAAATTGCGAGAAAGAGCGATAATCCTTCCATCACAAGAGATGTCTCTGGTGAAGGGGTTCAACAAGGGCTTTTAAAACTTCTCGAGGGAACTAAAGTCAATGTTCCACCAAAAGGAGGTCGTAAACATCCCGATCAAAAGTTTATCGAAGTCAACACAGAAAACATTCTCTTTATCGCTGGAGGTGCCTTTGATGGTATTGAAAAGAAAATAAGCAATAGGCTCAATATGCAATCGGTGGGTTATTCTGCTTCTAAATTCGAAGAAAAAATCGACCAAGAAAATCTATTGCAGTACATCATTCCTAAAGACTTAAAAGACTATGGATTGATTCCAGAGATTATCGGTAGACTTCCCGTACTCACTCATATGAACCCTCTGGATAAAAAGACACTGCGTTCTATTCTTACAGAGCCGAAAAATGCACTGATTAAGCAATACGAAAAACTCTTTGCAATGGATGGTGTAAGCTTTTCCATTACAGAGGATGCATTGGATCACATTGTTGAAAAGGCCCTCGAATACCAATTGGGAGCAAGAGGACTTCGTTCACTCTGTGAGCTCATTTTTACCGACGCCATGTTCGAACTTCCTTCAAGCGACGAAAAAGAATTTAAAGTAGATAAGCAGTACGCTATTGACAAGCTCTCTTTTGAACAAATGAGACAGCTCAAAGCCGTTTCTTAAACCTCCTGAAGATTTAATAATTCATCCATATACGTCCTAGAATTAGACAGTCTAGGAATCTTGTGTTGTCCCCCTAATTTATTTTTAGAAGCCAACCAATCGTGAAATAAATTTGCTCTAGCTTCCGACACCACTGGAGGGTCTAGGGTCATATTGTTAAATCGCTTGGCCTCATAATCTGAATTCAAGGATTTGAGTGCATTGTCTAATGCATCTGAAAAGCGATCGATGTTTTTAGGAGGTTTTGAAAATTCGATAAGCCATTGATGTTTTCCCTTTTGTTTGCCATCCATAAATACAGGTGCTGCAGTGAAATCTGAAATCTGAGCTCTTGTTTTTCTACAGGCAATTTTTAAAGCTTGTTCGGCATTTTCAATGATTAATTCTTCACCAAATGCGTTGATAAAGTGCTTGGTTCTACCTGTTACTACTATTCGATAAGGTTTGGTAGAAGTAAATCGCACCGTGTCTCCAATAAGATATCTCCACAGTCCTGCATTTGTTGTGATTACCAAAGCGTAATTGACCCCAATTACAACTTCACTGAGTCGTACCACACGTTGATTGGTGGTACCATAACTGTCCATGGGAATAAATTCATAGAAAATTCCGTAGTCCAACATCAAAAGAAGATCGTTGGCTCCATTGCGATCTTGAATCGCAAAAAATCCTTCTGAAGCATTGTAGATTTCGTAATAGTTAAAATCGCTTTTAGGGATTAATTCCTTGTACTGATCCACATAGGGAGTAAAGCTCACTCCTCCGTGAAAATAAACCTCTAAATTTTCCCAGAGTTCTAATAAGTGATCCTCCCCTGTTTGATGGATAACTTTGTTCAACAACACTAACATCCAAGAAGGTACTCCAGCAAGTGAAGTGACATTCTCAAATTTAGTCTCTTCGATAATGGCTTCCATCTTTTGATCCCAATTACTCATTAAAGACACTTTATTAGAGGGGGTAGAACTCATCTCTGCCCAAAAGGGTGCATTGTCGATCAAGATGGCTGATAGGTCCCCAAAAACGGTTCCATTTTCCTCGTAGAGCTCCTTTGAGCCTCCAAGTCTCAAACTCTTACCTGAAAACAGCTGTGAATTGGGATTATTATGAAAATAAAGTGATAGTAAATCCTTACCTGATTTGTAATGACAATCCTCTAAGGACTGATTACTCACCGGTATAAACTTACTCTTTGAATTGGTCGTTCCACTACTCTTTGCAAACCATTTGATAGTTGATGGCCAAAAGATATTGTCTTCTCCTTTGCGAGATCGCTCTATTAATTCCGATATATCTTCATAGGACTGAACAGGCACTCGCTGTGCAAAATCCTCATAGGATTTCATGGATTGAAAATCGTATTGACGTCCAATTTCAGTATCTTCAGCCTGATCTAAAAGCTGATGAAGTACCTCGTTTTGAACCTCATGAGGGTATTTCATAAACAATTCAATCTGATGAATACGTTTTTTTAGGATCCACGATGCAATTGAATTTAGAACAGATAATGCCATTTTGGTATCTTTACGTCAAGTTTGGAGATTAAAAATAACCTTATTTAAATCAAATACAAATCAAAATCACATATATGGAGTTTAAAGGAGTACTAAAAAAGATGAAAACCCAATTGAAACAACCTATCGAATACTATTTAGAATTTGATAATGATTGGGTCAATGTCAATCAACTCCTAGAGAAAAAGATTCGAATCAGTTTTGACTCCTATCAGTGTTTGAGTTGTGGATCCGATCAAGAGATCTTTAGACAGGGATTTTGCAAATCATGCTTCTTTGAACAGCCTCAAGCTGGTGATTGGATCATGCGACCTGAATTATCTACCGCGCATTTAGGGAAAGAAGATCGAGATTTAGAATATGAAAAAAAGGTACAACTCCAACCCCATATTGTTTACCTCGCAAATTCCTCTCACCTTAAAGTAGGGGTTACTAGAAAATCACAGATTCCCACTAGGTGGATTGATCAAGGCGCTCATGAAGCTATTGAGGTGGTAGAGGTTCCCAACAGATACTTGGCTGGAATTACAGAGGTGGCACTCAAGAACTTTGTGGATGATAAAACCAATTGGAGGGCTATGCTTACCAACAACACCAAGGATGAAGATTTAGTTCACTGGAAGGAAAAACTCACTCCACAACTCCCTAATGAAGTAAAGGAATACCTAGTGCAAAATAACACGGAGACTCATTTAGAGTTCCCGGTACACCAATACCCAGAAAAGGTCAATTCCCTCAACTTAAAGAAACAAGCTTCATTTGAAGGCATTCTCAAGGGAATTAAAGGACAGTATTTTATTTTTGATTCAGGAAGGGTTTTTAACGTAAGAAGTCACGAGGGCTTTGTTGTCAAATTAGAATTACTCTAATTATAGCGCAATTTGATCTAACTCCTCACCTACCTCTAACTTAAAGCGCTTGCGCATCAGGTAGACAAATAAATACAAAAAGGGAGTGTCTGTTAAAGCTACCAATACTTTAAAGATGATACCGCTGATCACCAATCCTAAAAAAGAACTCCAAGGCAATACCCCAAAGACGCAGAGTAAGCCTACAACAGTGGTAGTATCGATGATTTGAGAGCTAAAGGTGGAGAAATTGTTACGAAGCCAAAGCATTTTTCCTTTGGTGAGGCGTTTCCAAAAATGATAGATCGCAATATCGACGTATTGAGCACAGAGGTACGCAATCATCGAAGCTAAAACCCCTAAGGGTGATAGAGCAAATACCTGACTAAAGACCTCATCACTGACAGGTGAATTTTCAATGGCCGGTAAGTAATTTGCTACTAGGATAAGTCCCATTGAAAAGACTGAGGCAATGATTCCAGCAGAAACGACTCGATTGGCCATTTTCTTACCGTAGATTTCAGAAATTAAATCGGTGATTAAAAAGGTTACTGGATAGGGTAAAATTCCTACAGACAGTTCAAATAAAGAGGCTCCAAACAAGGTGAACTCTTCTCCAAAAGGATGCCAGTAGATAAACTTTTGAAAAATGAGATTGGAAGCTACTAGAGAGGTGATAAATAAGGCTCCCAAAAACAAATAGATACGCGCCGCTAAGACTTTGTCCGATGAATTCATTAATCGATGATTAGTTCATAAGGCATCTTCGTATAAATATGCTGTTCTACAGGTACTTTAACAAATTCTCTTATAAGTTCCAAAGGTCGGTCATTCATTGACTTTAATTTGCTCAAACTTTTTACAGAGCTTCCCAGACCTGCTAAATCTTCCATAAAGAGGTCAAATGGAGATTTGTAATGAGGGTAATCAACTGTTGAATAAGTATCTAATGCAGCTAAATCAGCGGCATAGGCGATGGCGTCTTCCAAAGTTCCTATTTCATCGATTAAACCGTTTTTAAGAGCGTCTAAGGCTCCCCATACTCTCCCCTGTGCTATCTTGTCCACTTCTGCTACACTCATCCCTCTAGAAGCACTGACGCGTTCTAAAAATGATTGATAAACAAAGCCTACTGATTCTTGCATATAGGCTCTAAAAGAATCGGACATCGGAGCTAAAGGTGAGTAGTGAACTACTGCGCCATGAGTACTCACTTTCTGGGAATGAATTCCGAGATCTTCAACTAGTTCACTTGCATTGGGAATGGTTCCAAAAACTCCAATAGAACCAGTTATTGTCGCAGGGGTTGCAAATATTTTCTCACCCGGCAAGGCTATATAGTAGCCCCCAGAGGCTGCTACTGCACCCATGGACACTACCAAAGGTTTTTTTGTTTTAGCCTTTAAGAGTGCTTGATAAATATTTTCTGATATAAGCGAGCTTCCTCCAGGAGAATCTACTCTTAAAACTATGGCTTTTACAGAAGAACGTTCCGAAGCCCGCTCTAAAGCTTTTACCATCATCTTCTCTCCAATGTATTCATGAGAACCATAACCAGGCTGAATAGCTCCTTGAGCATAGACTACAGCAATCTTATCTTTAGCTGTAGAAGATTTTTTCAAACTAGCAGCGTAATCCAGTACAGATACCTTTTTAATTTTATTTGGAAGGGATAGATCCATTTTAATCTTTAACATCGAATCGTATTGATCTTTGGTTTGTAAGAGATCTACAAGATGATTGTCTAGGGCTTTTGTCGGAGTACTTGATCCTAAAGAGCGAATAAGATTATCCAACTGATCGACTGTCAACCCCCTAGAGGCTGCAATATCGGAACCTATTAAATCCCAAAGACCACCTAAAAGCCTTCCCAATTGCTCTTTGTTTTGATCAGTCATTTCATTGAACAAGTAAGGTTCTACTGCACTCTTGTATTCTCCTTGGCGGATCACCTCCATTTTAAGTCCAGTCTTATCCTGAAAATCTTTGTAGTATAACACCTCAGCAGTGAGTCCTCCTAAAAGCAAACTTCCCTGAGAATTCATCGAAATAGTATCAGCAACCGAGGCGATATAGTAGCTGCTTTGAGAATACACATCGCCGTATGCCATAATTGGCTTCCCACTTTCTTTAAAAGACTCTAATTCATTTCTAAGGCGCTGTAATTGTGAAATTCCAGTAGCCATAAAGTTGTTTCGAATAGTGATTCCCTTGATTTTAGGATCTGTTTTTGCAGCCTTAATTGCTGAGATGAGTTGATCCATACCTACAGAAACTTGCATCATTCCCGAAAAAGGATCTGAATCAGTATCTGGAGCCTTGTCTTGTACAATTGAGGATAAGCTGAGTTCTAATACAGAGTTTTCTTTGATGGGTTTGGGCTTGGATTCAGAATTTCCAACCAACACTAAAAAAAAGAAAGACATAAAAAAGAGTATAAAAACTCCTGTTATAGTCCCTAAAATTGAAG
>DAIRFL010000321.1:0-1095 GCA_036795105.1 Flavobacteriaceae bacterium
GCTGAAACCCCTTCGACTAATACGCTTGTAAAAAGCTATTTACAAGATAGAAAATTAAATGACTTTAGCTTAGTTTATACGGATCATCAAACTAGAGGAAGAGGCCAGATGGGCTCTGATTGGAGCTCAGAAAAAGCAAAGAATATCGCCTGTAGTCTTTACAAAGAGTTTAATGGGGTACGAATTGACGAACAATTTATAATCAGTATGATTGTTTCACTTTCAATTGCAGAAGCATTGGAAGAATTAATGGTTCCCAATATTCGTATCAAATGGCCAAATGATATCTATGCACTCAACAAAAAGATTGCTGGAGTACTCATCGAGACAACCATGAGTGGAACGGAGATTTCATCAGCCATCATCGGTGTAGGAATCAATGTTAACCAACAAGATTTTACGCAATTACCCAATGCGACCTCGCTTATTTCCATTTTAGGAAAACCTACAGATCGTTCCTATTTACTGCATTTGTACTTAGAAAAGTTTGTCAAATGGTATGAGAAAATTGACAAGGGCTATGATTTTATCAAAACTGCCTATGAAGCTAAGCTTTACCGTAAGGACAAGGTGTCGCTTTTTAATGCTAAAGACATTGGAAGGGTAAACGGAATTATAAAAGGAGTCAACCAAAAGGGACAACTCCTAGTTGATATTGACACCAAAGGCTTGATGACTTTTAATCTTAAAGAACTTCAATTACTTAGCTCAAACTGAGTTTTAATTGATCGATAAGGCTGTTTAAGAACTTTGTCAATGGGGCCTTGACCATCATCGCCATCATCGCATTGAATTCTCCTTCAAATAGTAATTGAACTTCAGTTTGAGAATCGGATAGAGCGTTGATGTTCGCCTTTAGTCTAAACGGTAATTTGTCGGATGCAGCTCCTAGAACTAATTCTGAATGAGGAGTTTGATCTTTCTTTTCCAATACTATTTCTGGCATTCCTTTGAGAGAAAACAAGAAACGGTTTTCATTGATGAGTTCAAATTTATCTGTGTTTTCAGGCATAAGTTGCTCGAAATTCTCCAAATTAGAGATGAATTCAAAGACTTGCTGATCTGTCTTATCAAGGGTGATTTTAGGGCTTTCTA
>DAIRFL010000101.1:0-7203 GCA_036795105.1 Flavobacteriaceae bacterium
ATTCGCTCTAGTGAACTCTTGTTTTTATGAGTCGCAACAATTTCTAGCTGAGAAAGGGGTAGAAAATAAGCCGCTTTTAGCTTTCCTTTTTTAGAAGCTAACACACCCCTTAAGATATAGGACTTCAATCCGTCGGATTCTGTATAAGCCTTTACGATCAAACTGCTGTCCGCGTATTTAATAGAAGACAGAACAAGGGCTTTGGTGTGTACTCTCATGGAGGCAAAATAACAAAAAAAGCCTTTGGATATCCAAAGGCTCTTAAGAAACTTATGGGTTTTTTAAATAACTCCTTGAGCGAGCATGGCATCTGCAACTTTTACGAATCCAGCAATATTAGCTCCTTTAACGTAATTGCAATAACCATCTTCTTCCATACCGTATTCCAAACAACAGTTGTGAATATTGGCCATGATGTCTTTTAAACGCTCATCTACTTCTTCTCTTGTCCATGATATTCTCAGTGAATTCTGAGACATTTCCAAACCAGAAGTAGCAACCCCTCCAGCATTAGAAGCTTTTCCAGGCGCAAAGAGAATCTTTTGTGATTGTAAGTAATGTAAGGCATCTGGAGTCGTAGGCATATTGGCTCCTTCAGCAACACAG
Organism: Flavobacteriaceae bacterium; assembly: GCA_036795105.1. GTDB lineage: Bacteria > Bacteroidota > Bacteroidia > Flavobacteriales > Flavobacteriaceae > MAG-120531. The sequence continues at coordinate 607 of DAIRFL010000101.1, forward strand.
ATACAACCGTTCTCAACAAGGGTTTTAGCTTCTTCAAGGTCTAATTCGTTCTGAGTAGCACAAGGGAATGCCACATCACAAGCCACGGACCAAGGACGTTCCCCCTGGTGATATGTAGCATTTGGATAGGCGTTTACGTATTCGCTGATACGACCTCTTCTGTTGTTCTTGAGGTCGATCACATAGTTGATCTTTTCCTGATCCATTCCTTCAGGATCGTGAATATAACCTTGGGAATCTGAAAAGGTCAATACCTTAGCGCCTAAGTGAAGACATTTTTCAGCTGCATACTGAGCAACATTTCCAGAACCAGAAATGGTCACTGTTTTGCCTTCCATGGAGTTTCCGCTTCTTTGGAGCATTGATTGAGCAAAATACACCGTTCCATAACCAGTAGCTTCAGGACGGATTAAAGAACCACCCCAAGAGCGCCCTTTACCTGTAAGCACTCCAGTAAATTCATTTCTAATTTTCTTATACATTCCAAAGAGGAATCCAATTTCACGAGATCCCACTCCGATATCTCCAGCAGGAACATCGGTATTTGGACCGATATGTCTTGAGAGTTCTAACATGAATGCATGGCAAAAACGCATGATTTCATCATCAGATTTTCCTTTAGGATCAAAATCAGACCCACCTTTTCCACCACCCATAGGAAGGGTAGTTAAGGCGTTTTTAAAGACCTGTTCAAAAGCCAAGAACTTCAAAACACTAGCGTTTACACTAGGGTGAAAACGAAGCCCACCTTTATAGGGCCCAATAGCAGAGTTCATCTGAATACGATAGCCTCTGTTGACGTGAATTTCTCCTTTATCGTCTACCCAAGCAACTCTAAAAGAGATCAAACGCTCAGGTTCAACCATTCGGAGCAATACGTGCTTGCCATTGTAGATTTCGTTTTTGGCGATATAAGGGATTACCGTATCGGCCACTTCTTGAACTGCTTGAATAAATTCAGGCTCATGTCCATTACGGCTGATGATCTCTTTCATAAAGCGATCAATTTTACCTTGAATTAGCTTGTCTGGATGCATAGAATTATCAAATTAATATTTTGAGGACAAAAATATGGTATTTTAACAATTTGAGGACTAAAATGTTATAATTTTTTACAAGATTCTCAAAGAGCCCTGTTTAAGTCATCCATCAGGTCGTCTACTGATTCGATGCCGATAGAAAGCCTTAAAAGACCGTCGAGAATTCCCTGAGCTTCTCGTTCTTCTTTGGGAAGTGCAGCATGAGTCATCGTAGCGGGATGTCCAACCAGTGACTCTACTCCACCCAAAGATTCTCCCAAGCTAAAATAGCGCAGCTTTTTTACTATTGCTTTAGCTGTTTCTATATCAGAGGATTTTGGTACAAAGGAAATCATACTGCCATAGGCCGTCATTTGTTTTGAAGCCACCTGGTGATTTGTATGGTCTTTAAATCCTGGGTAATATACCTTTTCAACCTTAGGATGAGCCCTTAAGAATTCAGCAATTTGAGCTGCATTTTCACAGTGACGCTGCATTCTTAGATGGAGGGTCTTAATCCCCCTGAGGACTAAGAAACAATCCATTGGGGAGGGAATAGCTCCTGCAGCATTTTGAATAAAATGAAGTCGTTTGCCAAGAGCCTCATCTTTTACCACTAAGGCACCCATGATTATATCTGAATGCCCCGCTAAAAACTTTGTAGCTGAGTGCATGGAGATATCAGCTCCTAAATCCAGAGGCAATTGTAAGTAAGGAGAAGCAAAGGTATTGTCTACCCCTACAAGAATTGAATCATCAGTTGATTTTACGATTGAAACGACCGCTCTAATATCCACTATTTTCATCATTGGATTCGTAGGGGATTCGATCCAAACTAATTTTGTATTTGATTTAATACTGTTTTTTAAAGCCCCTAAATCTTGAAGATCAACAAAGGAAAATTCAAGACCGTATTGTTCAAATAACTGAGTGAAGAGTCTATAAGTGCCACCGTAAATATCCTTTGAAGCGATGATATGGTCTCCTGATTTAAACAGCCTCATCAGCGAATCAATAGCAGCTAAGCCTGAAGCAAAACTCAATGACCTACTACCGTTTTCCAAACTGGCAATTGATTTTTCCAAAGCAGTTCTGGTTGGATTAGCGGTCCTTGAATAGGCGTAGTTTGGATGTTCTCCCAACTGCTCTTGGGCAAAAGAGCTGCTCAAATAAATAGGGGTCATCAATGCTTTATAAGCAGGATCGGGTTCTTGCCCCCCATGAATCATTTTAGTTTCTTTTTTCATCAAGAAGCGATTTTCAAAGCTCTTCGAAGTGCTAAGATGGAACCGATGTGAATTCCCTCGTGAAAATTATTAAACGTTATAGCGTCTTCAACGGACTCAATAGTTACATTGGCTGAGGTAGTATAAGGGTGATAGTTTTCAAAAATTCCTTTCTTGTAATCCTCTTCTGCTTTATCGACAAGTTGGACAAGTGCATTTTTGATGAGCTCGAATTCTTCATCAGAAGGCTTGTCCCCAGGATGTGTTCCCTTGGAGTATTTTGCGATGATTTCATCGGGTAAGTTAACCGCTAGGCCACTTAATTTATAGACCAACAACTGGTGAGTGACAGCAACATGTGCAATATTCCACCAAATATTGTTGTTAAAATGTTCTGGTATTGCTAGTAAATGATCCCTTGAAATGGTCTCTAAAAAATTGACTAAAATTTTTCTGATTTCCCTACAGTTATAGAATTGAAAGTCCATACTCATGTTCTCGTTATTTAATTGTAATTTTAAATCACTAATGTAAACAATTGATGAATACTATTTACTATTTGAGTAGCTGTTCTACTAACAAAAGAATTTTATCGGAGCTTCCACTGGATCGATTTGAGCTCATCGACATTAAAACACACCCATTGAGTGATCGGGAATTGGAGTTGATGTACAAGCACACTGCCTCCTTTGAGGCCCTGATCAATAAGAGAGCACAGCGATTTAAATTAGACGGCATTGACGCCAATGGTCAAAGTGAAGAAACCTATAGAGATCTTCTCAAATCTCATTATACTTATTTAAAGCGACCTGTAATTTTCTACGAAGACAAGCTGTATGTGGGCAATGCAAAATCAACCATTGAATCCTTAAAATCCAAACTTTGAAGACGCTAATAAACAGTAGAGTAATCGCCTTTTTAGCTGCATTTGGAGCTACTGCCATCTACGGAATAAACCACACGGTTGCTAAGGGAGCGATGCCTCACTATGTAGGAGCTTTTGGTTTTATATTTCTGAGAACGGGTGGAGCAGCACTATTGTTTTGGATTTCTTCCCTCTTTATCAAAGCAGAGAAAATTGAGAAAAAGGATTGGAAAAGCCTCGTATTAGCAGCAATTTTAGGAGCGAGTATCAATATGCTGTCCTTCTTTAAAGGATTGGAACTCTCAACCCCTATCAATTCATCCATCTTAGTTACTATTACCCCAATAATAGTCGTAATATTTTCAGGGATATTCCTAAAGGAACGCATTCATATTACCAAGGTGATGGGGATCGCCATGGGCTTAGTTGGAGCGATTGGTCTGGTGATCTACGGAAAGGAAATTAGAGTGGATGCCCCTAATATACCTTTGGGGAACACACTCTTTATTGTCAATGCCACTGCCTATGGATTGTATTTAATCGTCATTAAAAAGATTATGGAAAAGTACCAACCCATTACGGTATTAAAGTGGGTGTTTACTATAGCTTTTATTGTAAATATACCCATCACCTACACTTCCTTTAGTCAAATCAATTGGGAAATGCCACCATCGATAATGGCCTCGGTAATTTTTGTAATTTTAGGAACGACCTATATGACGTATTTGTTTAACGGTTTTGCTTTGACAAAGCTCAAAGCGTCCACCGTTAGTGCCTTTGTATATGTACAACCCCTTATCGGAATAATCGTCGCAATTCTCAGTGGGCAAGATCAGCTCAATTTCACGAAGGTTGCCGCTGGTACACTAGTGCTCTCAGGAGTTTATTTTGCATCTAAAAAACAAAAGATATAATTATGAATAAAGCTGCTTTTATAAAGGATTTATCCATGCCGATTGTGTCGGCCCCCATGTTTTTAATTTCAGGACCTGAACTGGTTATTGAATGTTGTAAAAACGGTATTGTGGGAAGCTTTCCCGCCTTAAATCAACGAACGACTGAAGGTTTTGAACAGTGGATCATTCAAATCAAAGAAGCCTTGGCTGCTTTTGAACAAGAAACTGGAAAAAAAGCAGCTCCTTTTGCAGTGAATTTAATTGTTCATCCGACCAATCCAAGATTGAGAGCAGACATTAAAGTCTGTATCAAACACAAGGTACCGCTGGTTATCACTTCCCTAGGAGCGGTAAGTAAGGTGGTTAAGGCAATTCACTCCTATGGGGGCTTAGTCTTTCACGATATCATCAAAAAAAGACATGCAGAAAAGGCGATGGAAGCAGGGGTTGATGGATTAATTCTGGTAACTGCAGGAGCTGGAGGTCACGGTGGAACCCTGAACCCAATGAGTCTACTCGCTGAAGTCAGTGCCATATTCGACGGGACCATCTTGCTTTCGGGTTGTATCTCTACCGGTAAGGATGTAGCCGCTGCCTTGCAGATGGGGGCTGATTTGGCCTATATGGGAACTCGATTTATCAATACCCATGAGAGTCAGGCTACCGATGAGTACCGTAAGATGATTATCGATTCAGGAGCAAGTGATATTATTTATACCGCATCCATCTCTGGTGTTCCAGCAAATTTTCTAGCCAAGAGTTTAGCAAAGGCAGGAATCTCAGAAGAAGATTTAAAGGCGGAACGAAAAATTGATTTTGGAAAAGAATTAGACACCGAAGCTAAGGCCTGGAAAACCATTTGGTCTGCAGGGCAGGGGGTGACTAGCATTCACGAAAACTTAAGCATAAAAGAACTTCTAGACCGATTAAAATCTGAATTTAAATCAGCGCTTTTAGAACAAGAAAATCGTCTTAAGCAGTGGTTTTCTTAAGGACTATTTGTCGACAACTACTTTATAAGTAGGATCTTCCATCACATTGACATCGATGATTTCATCGGCGTTTTCAAGAAGAACTCTACAGTCCTTAGAGAGGTGTTTGAGGTGAACTTCTTTACCAACCTTGAGGTATCTAGAGGTGAGCTTATTGACAGCCTCTATAGCAGACATATCTACGATACGGGATTCTGCAAAGTCGATAACTACTACATCGGGATCGTTTAATACATCAAACTTTTCGTTAAAGACCGTAGTGGAACCAAAGAATAAGGGACCGTAAATTTCATAGTGTTTTACTCCTTCCTGGTCGGTGTATTTTCTAGCTCTAATTCGCTTGGCATTGTCCCAGGCAAAAACGAGTGCTGCAATAATAACTCCAACCACTACCGCAAGAGCTAGATTGTGGAGGAATACCGTTACCAGCGTCACTAGGACCATGACTAATACATCTGACTTAGGCATGCGTCTAAAGGTTTTTAAACTCGCCCATTCAAAGGTTCCAATAGCAACCATAATCATAAGCCCTGTAAGAGCTGCCATGGGCATCTTTTCAATGACGGAAGAACCAAACATAATAAAGACCAATAACATAATAGACGCTACAATCCCAGAGAGTCTTGCACGAGCGCCGTTAGAAGTGTTGATCAGACTTTGACCAATCATTGCACAACCACCCATTCCAGAAAACAATCCAGAGAGAATATTAGCCCCCCCTTGAGCAATGGCTTCCCTGTTACCACTACCTCGGGTTTCTGTAATTTCATCTACAATATTAAGAGTCAATAAACTTTCGATAAGTCCAACCCCAGCGACAATTGAGGCATAGGGAAAGATAATTTTTAGGGTCTCTAATTCAAGGGGAACTTCTGGTAAATGAAAGGGAGGGAACCCTCCTTTGATGGATGCGATATCACCGATGGTTTTAGTGTCGATTCCAAAGAATACCACAATTCCAAAGACCGCTAAAATTGCGATTAGCGCTGCAGGAAGTTGTTTGTTGATCTTTGGGATTCCCCAGATTCCAAGCATCGTAACAACAACCAGTCCTAAGATGGTCATAAGCGGCATTCCTGTTAGCCAATTTCCGGCCCCATCTTGGAATTGAACCAATTGTGAACTGAAGATGATAATAGCTAAACCATTTACAAATCCGAAAATCACCGGATGAGGAACGAGTCGCATGAGTTTTCCTAATTTTAAAAGACCTACAACAGTTTGAAGTATTCCCGCGAGAATAACAGTTGCAAAGATGTATTCTACTCCATGAGATTTCACAAGAGCGACCAAAACAACCGCAACAGCACCGGTGGCACCAGAGATCATTCCTGGTCTTCCTCCAAAAATAGAAGTAACGAGCCCCATGGTAAATGCCGCGTATAATCCAGTGAGCGGAGAAAGGCCTGCTATAAGAGCAAAGGCAATGGCTTCTGGGACTAAGGCTAGTGCTACTGTCAGACCAGAGAGTATTTCGGTCTTGTAATTTACTTCTTGTGAGAAGTCAAAAAGGTTGATTATTTTATTCAAAACTAAACATTTAGGTTTGCAAAAATACACTTTCAAATCGATACTGACCAAAAATAATAAACCCCTGAA
>DAIRFL010000102.1:0-7185 GCA_036795105.1 Flavobacteriaceae bacterium
CTTATTTGGGTGATTTATCTTCTTCTGTGTTAAAAATAAATGAAGCGCTCTCAGTTACCAAGTCAAACTACAGTTTAGAAATGTTAAGTGAGCTCAACGATCAACTATCAGGCTTAAAATCTTTAAACGATGAATTGATGTCTGTTTTGGATACCTCAGAGGGCCTCGATTCCATTGAAGAGAAGGCGAGGTATTCTTGTGAGTCGATCGTTCCTTTGATGAAAGAACTAAGACTAAAGGCGGATTCATTAGAACTAGTGGTGGCAGATCAGTTGTGGCCTATTACTAAATACAGAGAACTGCTCTATATAAAATAGTTGGTAAATAAATGGTTAAGAGCTTCGCTACTTGTTAGCTTTCTTTTATTTTTGCCTTAAATACACTTTTATGAGTACGAATTCTAGTGAACGATACAGTGCCAGAGGAGTATCAGCTTCCAAAGAGGATGTGCATAAAGCCATCAAAAATATCGATAAGGGATTGTTCCCCAAAGCATTTTGCAAAATAGTACCCGATTATCTTACTGCTGATCCAGATCACTGTTTGGTAATGCATGCCGATGGAGCAGGAACCAAATCTTCTCTAGCGTATATGTATTGGAAGGAAACTGGAGATCTCTCAGTGTGGAAAGGGATTGCTCAAGATGCCTTAATTATGAATGTGGATGACTTAATCTGCGTAGGTGCTACCGATCATATCACGCTGTCTTCAACAATTGGAAGAAATAAAAACTTAATTCCAGGGGAGGTAATCTCAGCGATTATCAAAGGTACTGAAGAACTCATAGAGGATTTGAGAAAGCACGGAATCAATATTTATTCTACAGGTGGTGAAACAGCTGATGTTGGAGATTTAGTGCGAACCATTATTGTGGATTCGACGGTAACTGCTCGAATGAAACGCAGCGATGTGATCGATAATTCAAATATCAAGGATGGAGATGTTATTGTAGGACTGGCTTCTTATGGGCAGGCTACCTATGAAAAAGAGTACAATGGTGGAATGGGATCCAACGGTCTTACTTCAGCTCGACACGATGTTTTTGCATCTTATTTAGCTGCAAAATATCCTGAGAGTTACGATAACTCAGTACCAGAGGATTTGGTGTATTCCGGAGGAATGAAACTGACAGATCCAGTAGAAGGAACTCCTTTAGACGCTGGAAAATTGGTGCTTTCTCCAACGAGAACCTATGCTCCAATTGTCAAAAAAGTTTTAGAATTATACAATGCAGATGATATTCACGGGATGGTTCACTGTAGTGGTGGAGCTCAGACAAAAATTTTACACTTTGTAGAAGACTTACACATCATCAAAAACAATTTATTCAAGGTACCACCCTTGTTTAAATTGATACAAGAACAATCGAAAACCGATTGGAAAGAGATGTATCAGGTATTTAATTGTGGTCATCGAATGGAGTTCTACCTCAATCCAGAGGTGGCTCAAGATGTGATTGCGATAGCGGAGTCTTTTGGAGTTCCTGCTAAAGTAATTGGAAGAGTGGCGCAGAGCGATGAGAAAAAACTCACCATCAATAGTGAATACGGTGAATTCATCTATCATTAATAAAGTAGCAAGGCAAAAGCATGTTAGATAAATTAAATGTAGTAAAGCAACGATTTGACGAAGTGTCAGATTTGATTATTCAACCCGATATCATTTCTGATCAAAAACGCTATGTTCAAATCAATAAAGAGTACAAGGATCTCAAACTCCTGATGGATAAAAGAGATTTGTATATAGAGCTTACTGATAATATAAGCGAGGCTGAAGAGATCATCGCTGATGGAAGTGATGAGGAAATGCTCGAGATGGCTAAGATGCAATTGGAAGAAGCCAAAGGTCAATTGCCTGCTTTAGAGGAGGAAATCAAGCTCTTATTGATTCCTAAAGACCCTGAAGATGCCAAAAACGTTGTGATGGAAATTAGAGCAGGAACAGGAGGAGATGAGGCGAGTATCTTTGCAGGAGATCTCTTTAGAATGTATACCAAATACTGTGAGGGTAGGGGTTGGAAAACCAATGTGATCGACCTCAGCGAAGGTACTGCTGGTGGCTATAAGGAGATTCAATTTGAGGTCAGCGGTGAAGATGTTTACGGCACTCTTAAGTTTGAAGCAGGTGTACACCGTGTACAACGTGTACCTCAAACAGAGACTCAAGGAAGAGTACACACTTCTGCAGCGACAGTGATGGTGCTTCCAGAAGCAGAGGATTTTGATGTTCAAATAGATCCTAAGGATGTGCGTATCGATTACTTCTGTTCATCTGGTCCTGGTGGACAATCGGTAAACACTACCTATTCAGCAGTTCGTTTAACGCATGAGCCAACTGGACTTGTCGCTCAATGTCAGGACGAAAAGTCTCAGCATAAAAACAAAGACAAAGCCTTTAAAGTACTTCGTTCTCGTCTATACGATTTGGAACTTGCAAAGAAACAGGAAGAAGATGCTGCAAAGCGAAATTCCCAGGTGAGTAGTGGAGACCGTTCTGCAAAAATTAGAACTTATAACTACCCACAGGGAAGGGTGACAGATCACCGTATCAACTTAACTCTTTACGATTTACAAAATATTGTAAACGGAGATATTCAAAAGATTATCGATGAGCTCATGCTCGTTGAAAACACAGAAAAACTAAAAGAGGCCTCAGAATTATTCTAATATGAATCTAGAATTGCTCCTTAATCAAATCAAAGAAAAACAATCCTTCCTCTGTGTAGGCTTGGATGTAGATTTGGATAAAATTCCAGCTCACTTATTAGGGGAGGAAGATCCTATTTTTGCATTTAACAAAGCGATTATCGATGCTACGCATTCCTATGCAGTAGCCTATAAACCCAACATCGCTTTCTATGAAGCCTATGGAGTAAAAGGATGGCAGGCACTCGCAAAGACAGTTGATTATATCAATTCAGTAGATGAGAACCTCTTTACCATCGCAGATGCTAAGCGAGGTGATATCGGAAATACTGCTTCGAGATATGCAAAAGCTTTTTTTGAGGATTTAAATTTCGATTCAGTAACTGTTGCGCCTTATATGGGAAGAGATTCTGTTGAACCCTTCTTAGAATTTAAAGACAAGTTTACGATTCTCTTAGGACTTACCTCAAATCCTGGAGCTTCTGATTTTGAACTTCAAGAAATTGACGGTAAACCACTCTATATGGAGGTGATTGAAAAGTCTTCCACCTATGAGAATGCAGATCGACTCATGTATGTGGTTGGAGCTACTAAAGCATCCTATCTATCAGAAATTAGAAAGATGATCCCTAATCACTTTTTATTGGTTCCTGGTGTTGGAGCTCAAGGAGGTAGCCTTTCAGAAGTTTGTGAACACGGATTTTCTACTAATGTAGGACTGCTGATAAATTCTTCAAGGGGAATTATTTATGCTTCTAAGGATGAAGACTTTGCACAAGCTGCAGCAGCGGAAGCTCAAAAGCTTCAACTTCAGATGAAAGCTGAATTACAAAAACGCTTATAAACAAAACAAAACCGATGCTCCCATCGGCTTTGCCTCACTCAAATAAAACTAAACTTTTTAAAAACTTCAACACTGTAGTGGAGTTGTGTGAAGAATAATAAAAAACAATCTCTACATTATAACGCAGTGATAATCGCTTTATTGTGTGAGAATTAAAATTTTTAAGAAAAAATAATTGTCTTGTTGTTATAGACAATTGTTTTGCGATTAAGATGTAGTGAAACCGCCTTTGAAAGTACGATTTTCTCTAAATCTCTTCCCTTTGAAATAAAGTCCTGAACCGAGTGAATGTGGGATACCAAAGTGGTGTCTTGTTCGATGATTGGACCGGCATCTAAATCTTCAGTTACGTAATGTGAAGTAGCTCCGATAATCTTAACTCCTCTGTCAAAAGCAGCGTGATAAGGACGAGCTCCAGCAAAGGCAGGAAGAAAGGAATGGTGAATATTAATGATCTTGTCCTCAAACTCACTTATTAAATGAGGAGATACAATTTGCATATAACGCGCCAGTACTATAAAATCTACATTGGCTTCCTTTAAAAGGGCTAATTGCTCTGCTTCAGCCTCGTCTTTTGTTTCTTTGGATACTGGAATATGGTGAAATGGAATATTAAATTGTTCAGCTACAGCTTTTAGATCAGCGTGGTTTGAAATAATAAATGGAATTTCAACATTCCACTCACCAGCTTGATATCTAGAGAGAATATCGTATAGGCAGTGATTGAATTTAGAGACGAATACAGCCATTCTAGGTCTTCGATCACTGTTGTAAATTTCATAGGTCATCTGATAGCGATCGGCTACTTGAGTTTTAAATTCGTTTTCAAATCGTTCTTTAGATACCTCATCTCTGAGAATAAGTTCTGTTCTCATAAAGAACACATTGATGTTTCGGTCGACGTGTTGATCTAAATAGACGATGTTTCCACCCTTTTGCTGAATAAAGTTGGTCGTATTGCTGATGATGCCAATTTGATCATTGCAGTGAATGATAATACAGAGTTTCATAAGGATATTTTAGGGCAATATAAGTTCAAGTGTCAATGCACACAAGAGAAGTGTCGCATTGTTACAAATAAGCCTTTGGATGTGAAATACTAATAAGAAATACTCTTAACCCATTTCTTGTAGAGTTTGCTAAATTGGATGGCTTCGTACTTAAACAAAGAAATGTATTCCTTGCTGTTCGAGGGGTTATTTTCCAATCCGTTGCAATAAGAAATAAGATTAAAAGAAATAGAGTCTACCTGCTTTATAGAATAGAGACGCTCTTCTGTATTTTGAGTTTTTGTCAATTTTTTAAGACATTTTCTGAGTAATTTAATGTCGTTATTGATGGACTCAAAAATGCGGTATTGTAGACTCCAATGCTTGTATGAAGACATGAGCTCTGGATCAAATGACTCATTAACAGCTAAGGCACGACTCAATTGGTCGATTTCTACTGCTTTGTGGTATACAGACTTAGCGCTATGTTTATTCGATTTCATACACTTTAAAATTACGCCTATTTTATGTATATTTACCTAAACAATTAATGTGTAAATCATTTTTTAACTAATGAATTAAGGTAATATTAATATTAATTTTATGAATTTAAAGCTTGATGATAAAGATTGGAAAATTCTCTTTGAATTGCAGCGGGATTCGAGAATATCCATGGCAGAACTAGGGCGAAAAATAGAGCTTTCAAGTCCTTCAGTCCACGCTAGAGTTTCAAAGCTTGAGGATAAGGGAGTGATTCATTCTTACAAGACGATGGTAGATCATATCAAGGCTGGTTTTCAGTTAAAAGCCATGATTATGCTCAGGGTTTTTATGGGGAAATTAAATCCCTTTTTAGATGTTGTGCCTTCTTTTAAAGAAGTTGTAAATTGCTATCGCGTTACTGGAAATGAAAACATTATCATGGAGGTGGTACTAGTCGATCAATTTCATTTGGAGAAGTTTATCGATAAACTCATCAAATACGGAGAGACTAGAACACACATCATACTTTCAGAAGTCGTTTCTGATGCTCCGTTAAACAAACCGATTAAGTTATGATCAAACGAATTTTAGGCTTAGGTGTACTACTAATTTTAAGTTCTTCATGTAAGGATGAAAAGCGTTATCATTCTGAAAAAGAAGAAGTAGTAGTAGCTGCTGATTCTTCTGAATTTGATTTTCAGGCGGATATTAAAAAATTTCAAGCACAGCTCAACGAGGAGTACAGCAATCCAGCAACTTCACCTCTGTATGATCGTCATAGAGTTCATTTTGAAGGTTTGGACTATTTTGAACCAGATGAGCGTTTTAGAGTTAATGCAAAATTAATCGTCACTCCAGATACTACTCCCTTTATGATGCCTACCACTAGTGATAAGGTTCAAAACGAAGAACGGGTTTACGGTATCTTGGAATTTGAACTCTTTTCAAAACCCTTTCGACTAGAGGTGTATCAGAGTACTCGATTAATGGAAGATCCTAAATACACTGATTATTTGTTTTTGCCATTTACGGATCTAACCAACTCAGAAGAAACCTATGGAGGAGGTCGTTATTTGGATTTGAGAATTCCAAAAACAGATCAAATCGTTATTGATTTTAATAAAGCTTATAATCCTTATTGTGCTTATAATGTTAAATACGCCTGTCCGAAGGTTCCAAAAGTAAATCATCTCGATATTGCTATTGAGGCAGGAGTTAAAAAATTTAGTCCATAAAAAAGGCAGCCCTAAAGCTGCCTTTTAGTGAAGAATTGAGGTATTCTTCAATCACGACTACAGTGAAACGATTGCTGCAAGAACAAAAGAGCTTAGGCTTTTTGAAGTTCCGTCTAAAAATGCAGCGTCAGATGATGAGTCTAATCTAAGTTCAGGTTTTAAGATTAAGTTTCCGATGGTTGCAGACCCAGTAAGTGTTAAGGCAACTACGGAGCTGTCTTCAACTCCGGTTCCGATAGCACCAAAGTCACCAGTTTCTGCAAAATATTCACCTCTTAATCCAATACTGAATGAATCAGAAGTAGCTAATTGTGGGTATAGGGCCACTCCAGCGAATCCAATCTCATCAGACTTATAAGATGCAGCGTTGATTCCCAGGAAAAAGCTATCACTTAAATCAAAACCTCCAGTATAATCGATTTCATAAGCTCCATCATCAGTTAAAAAGTTGAAGTATTGACCTTTGATTCCAAATTGAGCTCCAAATGCATAACTGCCTGTTGGGTTAAATTCTGTCATGTCTGTAGGGTTAAATACCCCTAGCATTAAAGAAATATCATCTGCTAATGTGAAATCTGCTTTTATTCCAGTATGGCTAAATGGTCCATAAGAGAATAGGTAAGAGGTTGAGTAGTTAAAGTTAGCGGCAGGAGCAATCACTTCATATCCTAAAAAGGTATTAAAGTTACCCATTGATAAGGTCACTTTGTCACTTACATTCCAGTAAGCGTATAATTGGTTGACGATATTACCCGTAGCTGAGTACATAGGAGAAGCAAAAATAGCATCAGTACCTCTTGGTCCGAAAACTAAATCTGCAACAAATCCTGATTTTTCTCCCTCATAAGCTAATACGACATTGGCCATACCTAGGGCAAATCCATCTAAATTGGCGAATGAAGACCCTGGGGCTTCTGGAGTAGATCTAAAATAAGTATCGATAGAAGCACTTACTTTTAGTGGGCTTTCTTGAGCGAATGTTATTATTG
>DAIRFL010000103.1:0-7100 GCA_036795105.1 Flavobacteriaceae bacterium
CAAAACACATTCGAGCTTCTGAGTGCTGAGTAGCAGGTTTTCCATCCGAAGGTTGAATCATAAAAAATTTGTCTGCAACATCAACTTTTCTCCATACTTCTTCATCTAAAACTCCATCGAGAGTAATCACCTCATCCGTTTTGTCGATGTGAAGTTGGTAATCCTGATTGACTTTTTGTGACCAGCTTATAAGGCTTAAGCAAAAACTTAAAAGAGAGAGGGTTAGGGTTTTATTCATGTTTAAATTTAATTAAAAAAAGACAGCAAACGCTGCCTTTATTTAGAGGGTGAATTAACTAAATTATTTTTTGTCTAATCCAAATTTCTTCAATCCTTCGTGAGAAATTTTGATTGCTTCTAAAGGAGTGTGGTTGAAGGTTTGATCTTGTTCTACGAAATAGTATTCCATTCCAGATTTATCAGCATTTTCAGTGATGGTTTTAAAATCGATATGTCCTTCTCCAACAGGAGCAAAACGACCTTGGTCGTCCATATCTTTTACATGCCATAGCTTAAAACGACCTGGATATCTATCAAAGTAGTCTAGCTGACTTTCTTTAGCCGCTTCCACCCAGTAGAGGTCCATTTCAAAATTGACATGATTAGGATTGGTGTTCTCGACTAAATAATCAAATACTTTGATTCCTTCTTCATCTTTTGTGAATTCAAAATGGTGGTTGTGATATAATAACTCAATACCAGCAGCGTGTGCTCTTTCTCCTAATTGATTAATGACTTCTGTGAGGTGTTTGGCTCCACCGTCCATACCGATGGTTTGTGTTTCTCGGTCATAAGTAAACATTCCCATTGGAGGAACTGGAATAACGAAATATTTAAATCCAACTGCAATTGCATCTGCAAATTCCTGTTCAGCATTTTCAAAGTTGATGGAACCTTGGTGAGAACTGATAGGGTGTAAGTGATATTTGTCTAATAGTGCTTTGAAATCCGCAGGAGTGAGTCCGTAATATGTTCCTTGATTGTAACCAGCTGCTTCGATATTTTCATATCCAGCATCAGCAACTGCTTTTAGAATCGATTCTAAATTTTCTCCATTTTGACCGATGTCATTTCTAAGAGTATAAAGTTGAAGACCTCCATAGCGTCCTTCATCGTGAGAATGAGCTACTTCTTCTTTTGCTTCTTGTTTTGGAGCCTGTTTGCAACTCCAACTAGAAAGCCCAATTGCAATAATTAATGCAAGAGATAGTAGGGAGTTAAGTTTAATGCTTTTCATAGTGCTTGTTTATAAGGTGCCACAAGATAAAAATAATTTCCATATAATGTACAAAGTACACAATAAGAATTTTATCATTATAAACTCTTAAAGCGCTTTGAGACTTAAGTCAATATTAGGAGCAGAATGAGTGATTGATCCCATAGAGATATAATCTACCCCTGTTTCAGCAATGGGGACAATAGTTTCTTTGGTGATATTTCCAGAAGCTTCTGTCGGAATTTTACCGTCGATAAGAGCAATAGCTTCTCGGAGCTCCTCAGTGCTCATATTGTCGAGTAAGATACGGTGAATTTCAGGGTAGTCTAAACAAGCTTTTACCTCTTTTAAATCTCTAGTTTCAACAATGATGGGTAGATCTAATTGCTTGAGTTTTAAAAAGTCTATCGTCTTTTCTATAGCAGCGCTGACTCCTCCGCAGTAATCGATATGATTGTCTTTGAGCATAATCATATCGTATAGACCCATTCGGTGGTTGACACCACCTCCGATGAGAACAGCCCATTTTTCAGCAATTCTAAAATTAGGAGTTGTTTTTCTGGTGTCTAATACCCTACACTTGGTGTGGCTAATCAACTCTTGATTCTGATTAGTGAGCGTTGCAATACCACTCATACGTTGCATTACATTGAGAACTAAACGCTCTGTAGCGAGTATGGATTGAGTGTTCCCATTTACTTTAAAGGCGATTGACCCTGCACTTACTTTAGTTCCGTCCTCAATAAAAGTTTCTAATTCAATACTGGAATCGTATTGTTTAAAAATGAGTTGTGCTAATTCAACTCCTGCGAGCACACAATCTTCCTTGACAATGAGTTGCGCTGCTCCCTCTTGCTGCGTGTCCAATGCTGCTAGGGCACTAAAGTCCCCAGGACCGATATCTTCTTTTAAAGCCGATTCGATAAATTGTTGAAGTTCTTTTTGATAGATACTGCTATAGGTTTTCATAATCAATATTGTAAAATCCACCTCTGTTTTGGTGACAGTTTTGAGATTGTTTGATGATTAAATAAGCGACGTTGACTAGATTTCTGAGCTCGCATATTTGGTGTGTCAACTTCTTGTTTTCATAGATGTCTTTAGTAGCCAAATATACTTTTTCGAGATCTCTTTCTGCCTTTTGTAAACTTTGGTTTGACTTAAAGATTCCCACCTGTTGACTCATCAGTTCTTGTAAGCTGGACTTTAATCGAGCTATAACTTTAGATTCTTGATCCTTGATAATGTCTGTGTCTTTCCAATTGGGAATTTGTTCTTCGATTAAATCAAGTGTATTGTTTTTATAATATTCAGAGGAATGTACTGCAGCTCTATGTGCAAAAACTAGAGCTTCTAAGAGGGAGTTGGAAGCTAATCGATTGGCTCCGTGTAAGCCCGTATGACTACATTCGCCTATTGCATAGAGATGACTGAGTGAGGTTTGAGAATTTTGATCCACATCGATGCCACCACAGAAATAATGTGCTGCTGGCAATACCGGAATACCTTCTTTAAAGGGATCGATATTTAATTCTTTACAAGCTGAGTAGATGGTTGGAAATTCTTCTTTAAATCCTTTTTCTCCTATGGGACTACAATCTAAATAGACCTCTTTTTCACCCAATTCTTTAAGTTCAATTTCAATAGCTCTAGCGACAATATCTCTAGAGGCTAATTCGCCTCTTTTATCGTGTTTAAACACAAATCGTTCTCCCTTAGAATTTTTTAAGTGAGCGCCAGCACCTCTGACGGCTTCGGATATTAAAAAGGTCTTATTGTTATAGGGTAGAACTAATGCAGTTGGGTGGAATTGGACGTATTGAAGATTGGTGATAGTTACTTTAGCTCTATAGGCTGCTGCGATTCCATCACCAGTAGCTGAATCAGGATTCGTAGTCTTGTTGTAGACAGCTCCTGCACCACCTGTTGACAGTACCGTTAATCCTGCAACTATTTTCACAATGCGTTGATCCTTTGACGAAATGACATAGGCTCCATAGCACCTTCTTTGGAATCCTTCTTCCAATTGGTGATCGGTAATAAGGTTGACTAAGGTGTGGTTTTCTAAAATGCTAATATTGGAAAGCGACTTAATCTTTGCTATTAGAGACTCCTGAATCTGATGTCCTGATTTATCCTTGTAATGAACGATTCGCTTAGCGGTATGACCTCCTTCTTTACCCAGGTGAAACCCTTCTCCTTCTTGATCGAACTCGGTTCCCCAATTGAGCAGTTCTTCTAATCGATCAGGACCTTCCTTGACCACAAAAGAGACCACTTCTTTATCGCAAAGTCCATCACCAGCCTTTAGGGTGTCTGCGATGTGTTTGTCAAAAGAGTCTTTTTGAAAATTTTGAACGACTGCAATTCCCCCTTGAGCGTATTTAGTGTTGCTCTCGAGTAAGTTTCTCTTAGAGAGGATTACGATTCGAAGTTCTGGATTGAGCTCAGAGAGTTTGATGGCATAGGACATGCCTGCGATTCCCGAACCAATGACCAAAACATCTGTCAGCATATAGTTATT
This sequence comes from Flavobacteriaceae bacterium, assembly GCA_036795105.1. Classification (GTDB taxonomy): domain Bacteria; phylum Bacteroidota; class Bacteroidia; order Flavobacteriales; family Flavobacteriaceae; genus MAG-120531. The sequence continues at coordinate 3,741 of DAIRFL010000103.1, forward strand.
TTAAATCCAACATTCGTTGAATAGGGAGGTAAGCTTCTTTAATAAGCTCGTCGTTTAATTGAATCTCTGGCTGTTCGTATTTTAAACACAGATAGAGTTTTTCTAAGGTGTTTAACTTCATAAAAGCACATTCACTACAAGCACAAGTTTCATCATCAACTGGAGCGGGAATAAGGTTTTTATGTGGAACTGCTTTTTTCATCTCGTGAAGGATTCCAGCTTCCGTGGCTACGATATAGGTTTGTGCTGAATCCTCTTGAACATAATTTAAAAGGCCAGAAGTTGATCCTATATAATGAGCGATATCCAATATCTGTGATTCACTCTCTGGATGTGCTATAAATTTTGCTTCAGGATGTTCAATTGCTAATTGGGTTATCTTTTCAAAGGAGAAGGCCTCGTGTACAATACAAGAACCATCCCAAAGAATGAGATCTCTTCCAGTTTCTTTGATGAGGTATTTTCCTAGGTTTTTATCTGGAGCAAAAATCAATTCTTGGTCCTTGTCAAAGGAATTGATAATATCGACCGCATTACTCGAAGTACAAACAATATCACTGAGTGCTTTAATTTCAGCAGAACAATTGATATAGGTAACTACTTTGGCATTTGGGTGAAGCTTTTTAAAAGCCGCAAAATCTTTAGGAGGACATGAATCTGCTAGTGAGCATCCTGCCTTTAAATCAGGTAGCAATACCTTTTTTGATGGATTGATGATCTTTGCGGTTTCAGCCATAAAGTGAACTCCAGCAAATACGATGATATCTGCTGTGACTTCTTTTGCTTTTTGGGCGAGGTATAAACTATCTCCCAGATAATCGGCTAGATCTTGAATTTCATCATTCTGATAGTAATGTGCGAGAAGCACAGCGTTCTTAGATTGAAGTAATGCTTTAATCTCCGATTTTAAGTCAATTGTATCTGGTATGCTACGATCTAAATATCCTCTCTGTTCCAGTACATTAAGATTCATAAGGTGGCTCTTAAAAAATTTGATGCAAAGTTCGTGAATTCTTTAAGAACAAACCTATAAGGATTCCTTAAATTTTGTTAGAAATCTAAACTTGAATTTAGAAGCAGTGGTCATTTGAGCTAATCTGTTGATGCTTCCTTCGCTGAGTTGAAGAACTCTGGGATAGCCTCCAGTGGTTTGACCATCTCTCATAAGAACAATAAGACTGCCCTTTGGGGTGAGTTGAACACTTCCAGCAAGGACCGGTACGGTGAGTTGGTCAATGGAGTGTTCTTCTATAGGTGGATCTAATTGATAGGCCATTCGGTCGTTGAGGTGGCTTATGGAAAACTCCATTTTTTGGATTTGCTGTTTTTGTTGGTCTGTTAGCGATTCGTATTCAGGGCCAGTATACACTTCTAGATAGCCATTAAAAGCTTTTGTTTTAGGTTTTACAAATACTTCTGGTCGCTCGCAGACATTAGCTAGTGGAAGTTCCATTCCAGATTTAATACGAGATTCTGTAGTGACATTTTTAAAAAAAGATCGAGAACCCAATACTTTTGGAGTTTGGATGCCTCCACAAACAGCAAGATATATTCGTATTCCTTCTTTGGGTTTTCCAAAGCTCAATAGCTGGTTTGCTTTAACAAATACGGCTTCTAGAAAAGCAATCGGCTTATTGTCTAAAAAGAGCTCAAATTCTGCTCCTGCTGTAGCGATATAGGTGTCTGTTAAAAATTTAAGAGTAGGCCCCATCATGGTAATTTCAAGGCAGGCATCATCAAGTTTGTTTCCCAACAGCGCATTGGCCGTCTTTAAGGCCATTCGATCCATAGCTCCTCCCTTAGGAACACCGTAGCAGCTGTAAGCTGGTCTACCTAAATCCTGAACGGAGGTATACAATCCTGCTTTTAATACTTCAATTGCCATAGGGAGTTTTATCTAGTTGATACAATTCTGTTTCAAGTTGAATACAGATGAGTTGATATTCATCCATACTGATGGGATAGAATTGAATTTTATCTCCTGCCTGTATAAAACAAGGGGGGTCTTGATCCGCTTTAAATAAATCTAAAGGAGATCTTCCAATAAGTTGCCAGCCTCCTGGACTTTCCCTAGGATATATTCCTGTTTGTTTTCCAGCAATTCCAACGGAACCTTTTGGAACTTTTTCTCTTGGATGTCGGTGTCTTGGGTGATGTAAGGCTTTGTCTAATCCACCCAAATACATAAAACCTGGAAGAAAGCCGAGGGCGAAAACAGTATAGGTGTTTTTAGTGTGGAGATCTATCAATTCTTCAAGGGAAATCTTTAAATTTTTACAGAGTTCTTGTTGATCGATTCCAAAAGAAGGGTCGTAACAGACTGGAATTTTGATCAGTGAAGCCTTGTAGTGATATTCTTTTTTATTTTGATACAGACTTCTTAATTCCTCGAAGAGTTTTGAGTAATTGTCGATATGTGAAGGGAATTCCACCAATAACTCACAATAAGAAATCACGCTATTTACTTCTTCAAATCTCTGGTCTACTGCCTTCTTGTACTGATTGATATCATTTAAAATAGCCTCATCAATCTTTTGAGGCCATTGAATTAGAACAGCTCGCTCGTTAAAATGTCTATAGGTCAATTGATAACTCATCGAAGCTGTTGTTCTATATATTTTAATCTCGCTAGGGCTTCGGGATGATCCCCGTGAATACAAAAAGTGGAAGCTATCATAGGGATGTGTTCTCCATTTGAACATTCTACTTTTTTTGTAAGGACAATTGATTCTAATTGCTTGTAAACCGAAGCTAAGCTGTCTTTTTCAGCTTTGGGAAGGGCTCTGGATACCAGCCACCCCTCTGGGGTATAATTTCTATCGATAAATGCTTCATAACTCAGCGGAAGATTCATCAACTGAGCCTGTGATGCCATACTTCCGTTAAAGGGGGTATAAATACTTTTAAAAGAATAGTCTTTGAGAGCTTCTAAAAACCATTGTACCAATTCGGTGTCCCGACAGAGATCATTGTAAAGAGCTCCGTGAGCTTTGATGTGATTATTCTCTGTTTTAAACTTTGAGAGTTGATTAAAGTAACGGTCTAATTGACTTCGAATTGTCGACAAAAAGTCCTCCTTATTTAGGTCCATAGAAACTCTTCCAAAATTTTCTAAATCTGGATAAGAGGGATGTGCACCAACTTCCAAATTTAAATCAACAGCTTTTGAAAGGGTTTCATAAATACTATCGCTAGTTCCGTAATGTCCACCACAGGCAATATTACAAGCCTGAATATGGTTCATTAAGTCAGCTTCGTTTTTAGACCCCTCTCCTAGATCGCAGTTGATATGAAAATCGCTTCGTTTCATTAAAAAATACTTGATAGTGTTTTAAAACTCATCAGTAGGCTTATGATAAC
>DAIRFL010000104.1:0-7079 GCA_036795105.1 Flavobacteriaceae bacterium
GATTATTAGTAATTATTGGACCTAGCTTAGACAATGAACCAAAGCGAATTTCCACTTTTTTTGGAACAATACTTGCCACGTATTTTATAACAGATATTTTTAAAGTTGTTTTAGCAAAGCAACTCAAATCAAAACTCACCTTTAAACGAATTTTTTTACTCAAGAAAGCAATAGGCGTTATTCTATTTGTTTGTGGTTTATTGTTAATAGTAAAAGGGTTTTTACCAAAAGAACAATTGAATATAGAAAAAGGAATTGAGTTTATAGAACAAAAAAAACCCGTCGATTGACGGGTCTTTTGAGGCATCGAGCAGATTCGAACTGCTGTACAAGCTTTTGCAGAGCTCTGCCTAGCCACTCGGCCACGATGCCATTTACAGGCTGCAAAGTTAATAGTTTTTTTAAATTCCCAACAAAAATTAACGGCTTTTAGTAAGATTGAATGAAACAGACTGAACATCTCCACCAATAGGAGGATTTAGTTTTTCAATTTCAACACTGACTTTATGAACAGATGGGTGCTCTTTTAAGACGCGGTCGACCATGCGCTTTGCGACCAATTCGATAAGATTTGATGGAATTGCCATTTCTTGTTTGACAATAGCATTGAGGTCGACGTAATCAACAGTGTCTTCGAGAAGATCTGTTGTTGAGGCCTTTGTAAAATCCGCTTCGACACTTAGTTGTACTAAGTAATTGCTTCCAATAGCCCTTTCTTCTTTTAAGCAACCGTGATAAGCGTATACTCTAATATTTTTTAAATCTATTCTTCCCATACTGTAAAAGTACAATTTTCAATAGGAGTATTTTAATGAAATTTTCTCCTTTTGAATCCCTATCTTTGCGACTCAAATAAAGATTTATGAGTTCCAGTAAGCGATCGCTTAATTTTATTGAGCATATCATAGAGGAAGATTTAACAAAAGACTACTCTAAGAGTAGTTTGAGATTTAGGTTTCCACCTGAACCAAATGGATATTTACACATTGGTCACGCTAGTTCCATCTGCTTAAATTTTGGACTAGGTTTACGTTATGATGCTCCAGTTAACCTTAGGTTTGACGATACCAATCCCACTAAAGAAGAACAAGAATATGTTGACGCCATTAAAAGAGATGTTGCGTGGTTGGGATTTGAATGGGATAAGGAATGTTTTGCATCGGATTACTTTGGACAATTATACGATTGGGCTGAAGACTTAATAAAAGAGTCAAAGGCATATGTAGACAGTCAAGATGCTCAAGCAATTGCGGATCAAAAAGGAACTCCTACAGAGCCAGGAACTCCAAGCCCTTTTAGAGATCGATCTGTGGATGAAAATCTTCGTCTATTTAGAGAGATGAAGGAAGGAAAATACAAGGAAGGCGAACACGTTCTAAGAGCTAAAATTGATATGAGTTCTTCGAATATGTTAATGAGGGATCCAATCATGTATCGCATTCTTCACAAGTCACATCACAGAACCAAGAACGATTGGTGTATCTATCCGATGTACGATTGGACTCACGGAGAAAGTGATTATATCGAAGGAATTTCTCATTCCTTTTGTACACTTGAATTTGCGATGCACAGAGAACTTTACGACTGGTTTTTAGATCAGGTTGTTGACCATCAAAAGCTCAGACCAAAACAAAGAGAGTTTGCTAGAAGAAATTTTTCTCATACCGTAGTGAGTAAAAGAAGACTCTTGCAATTGGTAGAGCAAGGAGTGGTTTCTGGTTGGGACGACCCTAGAATGCCAACCATTTCAGGACTTCGAAGAAGAGGATACACCCCTATGTCTATCAGAAATTTTGCCGATACCATTGGGATCGCAAAAAGAGAAAACGTAGTAGACCTTTCGCTTTTAGAGTTTACCGTTCGTGAAGATCTAAACAAAACAGCTAATAGAGTTCACGCAGTATTAGACCCCCTTCTAATAGAACTTACCAATTATCCAGAAGATGGGGAAGAGTGGATTGAAGCAGAAAACAATCCTGAAGACGAAAATGCCGGCAGTAGAACCGTTCCTTTTTCAAAATACCTCTATATAGAGAAAGCCGACTTTAAAGAAGAGGCCAATAGAAAATTCTTTAGACTAAAATTAGATTCTGAAGTACGACTTAAAAACGGCTATATCATTAAAGCAGAATCTTGTGATAAAGACGAACAAGGGAATGTTACCAAGGTGTACTGTACTTACGACCCTGATACGCGCTCAGGAAGCGGCAGTGAGGCTTCTAAACGCAAAGTTAAAGGAACGCTTCACTGGGTTTCTAAAAAACACGCAAAGAGCGTTAAAGTGCGTCTTTACGACAGGCTCTTTACTGACCCAACTCCAGATGCTCATAAGGATAAAGACTTTATGGAATTTGTCAACCCAAATTCATTTGAAGAAATTGAAGCATACGTAGAACCTTCACTTATGGACGCAAAAGTAGAAGAGCGTTTTCAATTTCAACGAACAGGATATTTTGTGGTCGATAAAGACAGCACAAGCGAACAACTCGTTTTTAACAAAACAGTTGGATTAAGAGATACTTGGGCTAAGTTAGATTCTTAAGCTATTCTTTGCTATCACCTTTTTTCTTAAGCCGTTCCTTCTTTTCTTTCATCGCTTCACCTATTTGATTGCTCGCAGTAAAGGAAGCAACCATATTGTTGAGCATGTCTGAACCTGCTTGAGGAGAATTCGGAAGTAAGATTAGATTAGAATCGGTATCCTCACCTAAAGACTGTAAGGTGTCGTAATGTTGGGTTACTACAATCAGCGCAGAAGCTTCTTGTGAGTTGATGCCTACATTGTTTAACACATCGACAGACTCTTCTAAACCTTTTGCGATTTCTCGGCGTTGATCTGCAATACCACGCCCTTGTAAGCGTTTGCTTTCTGCCTCTGCTTTAGCTTTTTCAACGATTAAGATACGAGCAGCATCTCCTTCAAACTGAGCCGCAATTTTTTCACGTTCAGAAGCATTAATTCGATTCATAGCCTCTTTTACCTGAGCATCGGGATCGATATCAGTCACTAAGGTTTTAATGATGTCGTATCCGTAGTCGAGCATCGCGTCTTGTAGTTCTGCTTTTACTGCGATAGCGATATCGTCTTTTTTAACAAAGACATCATCGAGCTTCATTTTTGGCACTTCAGCACGCACTACATCGAACACATAAGAAGTGATTTGATCGTGAGGATATTCAAGCTTGTAAAACGCCTCATACACCTTGTCTCGAATAACGACGAACTGAACAGAAACTTTAAGTTTTACAAATACATCGTCCAGTGTTTTCGTTTCAATGATCACATCGAGCTGCTGAATCTTTAAACTCACACGACCAGAAATACGATCCACAAGAGGAATCTTCATTTGAAGACCAGAGTTTCGAATACTTAGAAAACGACCAAAGCGTTCAATAACAACCGCTGTTTGTTGTTTAACGGTAAAAAAGGATGCTAGCAGTAAAAATGCCAGAATAAAATAAAGGGGGTACAATAAAAAGCTCATCTTGATAATTTCTTATCAAGTTACGAAAAAACAGATTAAAACGGAAGGGTTTACGACAAGCGTTCTAAGGCATTTTTAATTCGATCAAGACTGGCTTTTTTGCCAATCATTGCAGCGATGTCAAATAGGTGAGGCCCTTTTAAAGCACCGACCAACACAAGTCGTAAAGGGGGCATGACTTGACCAAAAGAATATCCGGTTTCAGCAATCCAATTTTTTGTAAGCTCTTCGAGATTAGTTGAAGAGAAATCTTCTATGGTTTCCCACAACCCTAGTAGCTGAGTAATTATTTCTGGAGTCTGTTCCTTCCACTGCTTTTTGAGGTTCTTTTCATCATAGGTGTCTGGATCTGTAAAGAAGTAATCGGAAAGAGAAAGCAGGTCTTTTGCAAACACCGCGCGTTCTTTTATCAGGCCTATAATTGTATTGAGCTGCTGATCGCTATAGGCAAATGAAATCTCTGAATCATTTAAGAGCTGTTTAAAATCTTTAAGCAATAATTCTTCGCTTTTAAGTTGTAGGTGCTGTCCGTTAAACCATTTGTTTTTTTCTGGATCAAAACGTGCACCAGATTTATTTACTCTTGACAAATCAAAAAGCTCGACGAGTTCTTTTAGCGAAAACAACTCGCGATCATCACCTGGGTTCCAACCCAATAAGGCTAAAAAGTTTACAACCGCTTCAGGCTCATATCCTTCTTCCCTATATCCTGTGGAATCATTCCATTGTAAAGGAAACACAGGGAAGCCCATCTTATCTCCATCTCTCTTAGAGAGCTTTCCTTTTCCAACGGGTTTCATAATTAATGGAAGGTGTGCAAATTCTGGGGCATCCCATCCAAAAGCTCGATACAACTGAATGTGTAAAGGAAGTGAAGGCAACCACTCTTCTCCTCTGATGACATGGCTAATTTCCATTAGGTGATCGTCGACAATATTTGCCAGGTGATAGGTAGGCATACCATCTGATTTGAAAAGAACCTTGTCGTCTAAAGTGTCTGTTTTAAATCGTACAACACCTCTGATTAAATCTGTCGCAACCACCTCTTGATCTTTAGGGGTCTTAAATCGAATTACATAAGGAGCTCCTGTATTGAGTTTTTCTACGACTTCCTCATCTGATAAATTTAGAGAATTCGTAAGCCCCTCTCTATTAAAAGAATTATATGTAAATGTTTTTTTGTTTTCTTCAGCTTCTTTTCGAAGCTTATCTAATTCTTCAGCTGTGTCAAATGCGTAATACGCATTGCCGTTTTCTATAAGTTTTAAAGCGTAATCTCTATAGAGTTCTTTTCGCTCACTTTGTCTATAAGGACCAAAAGCTCCTTCTTTTCCGGGACCCTCATCAAAAGGAATTCCACTCCAATTTAAGCTCTCTACAATATATTCCTCTGCTCCTTCAACAAATCTGTTTTGATCTGTGTCTTCAATTCTCAACACAAAGACCCCTTCATTTTTTTTAGCAAAGAGGTAGTTAAACAGAGCGGTTCTCAAACCTCCAATATGAAGTGGCCCAGTTGGGCTAGGTGCAAATCGTACGCGAACATGATTTTTCATCTGACTATTTTAGGCTACAAATATAATTACTATTGTTTAGTATGCACAGTATAAAGAGGATAAGAAATACAAGAGCAGACCTATTTTTGTATCTTTGCAGCTATAAGAATAATAAAGTTGATTGAATACATTTTTCATACAGACTTCACTTTAGAAGATTCAGAAGAGATCTCTAAGTGGCTCCATTTGGTGGCAGCATCGGAGGCTTTTCAAATTGAGGAGTTGTCTTACACCTTTGTGTCTGATGACGAACTCTACGACATGAATGTTAAGTACTTGAAACACAATACATTAACTGACATAATCACCTTTAATTATGTTGAAAACACTCGTGTTTTAGGAGACGTGTTTATTTCGGTAGATAGAGTTAAAGAAAATGCAGCGGATTTTAAGGTCTCTTTTGATAATGAGCTCAAAAGAGTTATGGTTCACGGACTCCTTCATTTGATGAATTTCAATGACAAAACAGATGCAGAACAAGATCTTATGACTCAAAAGGAAGATGAAAAATTAAAAATGTTCCACGTGGAACACTAGCTTATGTTTGATAAGAAATACGATGTTATAGTAGTAGGTGGAGGGCATGCGGGCGCTGAAGCAGCCGCAGCAGCCGCTAATATGGGTTCTTCTACCCTATTGATTACTATGCAACTTCAAAATATTGCACAAATGTCTTGTAATCCTGCTATGGGAGGTATTGCTAAGGGTCAAATAGTACGTGAAATTGATGCTTTAGGAGGTTATAGTGGTATTGTTTCTGATAAATCAGCAATTCAATTTAAGATGCTTAATAAATCTAAAGGTCCTGCAATGTGGAGTCCCCGCACTCAGAATGACCGAATGTTGTTTGCAGAGCATTGGAGACTTATGTTGGAGGGTACCCCTAATGTTGATTTTTACCAAGACATGGTAAAAGAGTTAATAATTAAAGATTCAAAAGTTTGTGGCGTTAAAACCTCCCTTGGGATTAGCGTAGAAGCAGAATCTGTCATTCTAACAAATGGAACCTTCTTAAACGGCTTAATTCATATAGGAGAGAAGAATTTTGGCGGAGGTAGAGCTGGCGAAAAAGCCGCAACAGGACTTACTGAACAATTGGTAGATTTAGGTTTTGATTCTGGAAGAATGAAAACGGGAACTCCTCCTCGAGTAGACGGTAGATCTCTTAATTACGAGTTGATGATTCCTCAACCAGGAGATGATCATCCAGCTAAATTTTCATATTCAAACACCAAAGCATTGGAGCGACAATTGCCTTGTCATATGACTCATACCTCAGCTGAAGTTCATAATCTCTTAAAAGAAGGTTTTGATCGTTCTCCTATGTTTAATGGAAGAATTAAATCCTTAGGTCCTCGTTACTGCCCCTCTATTGAAGATAAAATTAATCGATTTGCAGATAAAGATGCTCATCAAATTTTTGTAGAGCCAGAAGGCTGGAATACGGTTGAAGTTTATGTAAATGGATTTTCAACCTCGCTTCCTGAGGACGTTCAATTTAAAGCCCTTCGTTCGGTTAAAGGATTTGAAAACGTAAAATTCTTTAGACCGGGATACGCTATTGAATACGACTACTTCCCTCCTACTCAATTAAAACATTCTTTGGAAACAAAGCTTATTTCCAATTTGTTTTTTGCCGGTCAAATTAACGGAACCACTGGTTATGAAGAAGCAGCTGCTCAAGGATTAATGGCGGGTATTAACGCACACCTAAAAATAAACGCTAAAGAAGCTTTTATTTTAAAAAGAGACGAGGCTTATATTGGTGTTTTAATCGATGATTTAATTACAAAAGGCACAGAAGAGCCCTATCGCATGTTTACCTCTAGAGCCGAATACCGAACCTTACTTCGACAAGACAATGCTGATTTTAGATTAACTGCAAGAGCCTATAAGCTTGGAATAGCAAAAGAAGATCGAATGGTTCGTATGGAACAAAAGATGAAACAATCCGATGAATTTGTTCAATTCTTTAAAGAAACCTCATTTACTCCAGGCCAAATTAACCCAATTTTAGATAAGGTTGGATCTGCAAAGG
>DAIRFL010000105.1:0-6999 GCA_036795105.1 Flavobacteriaceae bacterium
GCCTTATAAATCTCATTCTCACTAAAATAATTTAGATTCATATCTTCAAAATTGTTTGATGCAGAATATCCAAATACAATAGGAGGATGTGGTAAAAGTTTCTGTTCCAATAATAGAATGCTAGAGTTGTTTGTCGATTTGTATTCTCGATTAATATTATTAGCGTAAGAGGAAAGGTTTTTGTTTAAATTACTCTGTCGTTCATTTTGAGGATTGAATTTTAAATGTCTCAACATATAGGTGGTTTCCGACAGTAAATTCGGTGGTTTTGAAAATACGTAAAACATTAAATGAGGTAAGAGTCTCTTATCTACTTGTTCAGCTTCCTCTAAAATAATATCGATAAAATCGTATTGTTCAATTAATTGATCCCTAATGAGAGTTAAACGCTCTTAATCTTAATCTATTACCGTGTAAATTTGTTCTAATACTGCTATATACTCTGCTTCTAACTTTCGCTTTTCATTCCAGTTATTTAATTGTAATGCGATAACGATTCCAAGAACCACTAGAATTAGTTCACCTAAAGCGTATTTGAGATAGCTTCTTATTTTACCCTCAGAGAGTAAAAGTAACCTTAACGATCTAAAAAATTTAAACATCTCTCTACTGATTCTAAAGTGGTGTTATCAGGGTGTAAATCGTCATTAATGCAGTACCTGCAAGACCTGCTAACAATGTCTTTTGAGTTAGAGATGTCATTTTTAGTTTCGTTTTTCAAAGTTAAACTCGTATTGAACAAGACTGTCATTCTCATATCCCTTTATGGTTCTCTTATAGCTGAATTCAGATATAAATTCATAAGTTACTTCATAGGGATTTTTGTAATCGTCATTTTTAAAGACAATCTTATCTTCCTCTACGAGAATAGATTTAAATATTTTTGGGTTTGAATTTTTAATAACACTAAAGAGTATGAGCTCCTCTCCTACTTTTTGAATTTGCGTTTTAGCAGCATAAGTCGTATCTCTTTGTTCAATATAATAGCCTTGTTGATGCATCCAACCATCACTTTCAAGAGTCCACTGTTCGTGTAATTCACCATCAAAAGCCTGAGCCATCCAACGACCTGATAATTTGGATTCTAAATTCAAATGATCTGTTTTTTTAGTTGAATAACTACAAGAAGCAATAGATGCAATAACAATAATAAGTAGGGATGATCGTAGGTTTTTCATAGCGTTAAATCGTATGCTTACTACTAATGAACTATTAATTTGTTTTTAGAATCTTTGAGAATTTCTTCTTTATTGAGAAGCATAGGTCTAAATTTTCCGCTGTTGTAGAGCTCTACTTGATCGTCGTAATGATCCGAGAACGGATTACCTGATTGACCTGTTGGTAAGATACTTATACTGTGTTCTACATCTGAAAAATCAATAATTCTTCTCGTAGATGGTCCAGCATTAGCATTAAAATTGGAAGAAGTACGAGAATACTTAAAATTAACGGCATTGATTACCTCTCTAGCTCCAGCGATTGGATTAGGACCTACATTAAATAGCGGTCTGAGTAAGGCAATTTTACCGAAACTATGTGGGTGTTCTAATTGATGTAAATTGCCCCAATTCCAAGATTTGGAGTTTTTACCGTAATCTGCTATCAGTGATTCATAAGCATTTATAAACGATATCGTCATAACATCGCTCTTTTCTTCTTTTGCTGCGGTGTCCACTCTATCGAACCAAACGGAATTGTTTTTGGAGATCAAGGGAGCTGTAAACTTCTTTGAAAGATGTGTGTTTAAAAGGTTTTGAGTAGTTTCTGCTCCTAATTCATCTTCGAAACAAAAACGCAACACTTCGTATTCCCAACGATGATAAACACTTGGCATATAGGAATCCACTGGGTAATCTCCTTTCCATTGTGCTAATTCCTCGACTAGTTCTAATTGCTCTTGGTTTAAGGCACTCTTATCGAGTGAAGCGATCATATGAGCTAGCGTGGCTGGAAGTACAGCAGAGGTGTCGTCAACAATCATTTCTGATATTGATTCCCTGTTCCAATTATCTTTTGCATCTAAGAGGTTTACAATGCGCTTTGCTCTGTTTTCAGGAGCGTAATAACCTGGAACTAGGGTTCCATCGGTCCATCTTGCAGCATTATTAGCAGAATACACATACCCACTAGACGGGTTTACTGCATGAGGATTATTCTCAAATGGAGTCATTTCTAGATGCTTATCTTTATCGAACACTCCTTGTTTGATCATTTTTGAGTGGTTGTTATCTAAGCGCTTGTACAGTTGTGCAGTAGCCCACCAAGCAATATTTCCATCAGCATCTCCATACATTACATTCAGTCCAGGAGCGTGAAGATCAGGAAGACGACTCTCAAAGTCTTCCATCGAATTGGCATTGTTCATTTTGTAAATAGTCTCCACTAAATTCTTGTCGATCTGGGTATAAATCCAGTACATTGAAATAGGATCTTTTGCTTCTAAACCTGGGACTACGTCATTTACAATGGGTCCGTGATGTGTTTCTCTAACTGTTAGCTGAACAGGATCTGCATCTGCAACGACAATCGTTTCTTCTCTGGTTTGATAGACTTCCCAGCCTTGATCAGTTTTGTATTGAGATGGATTATCAGCATTGGTATGCTCTTGATAAAAATCGATATCATCATTTTCAAACATGGTTAATCCAAAAGCATAGGACCTATTGTGAGACAGTAATGGAAAAGGAACTCCTCCCAAATGATATCCGTAACGTTCATAAGTTGGGGTTGATAGATGTGCTTCAAACCAGACCGCAGGTTGCGCATATCCAATATGTGGATCATTGGCAAGTATCACCTTCCCCGATTGAGTCTTGTCTTTGTTGACTACCCATGAATTGGAGCCGTCAAATGTAGGAATAGGCAAGTGATCTAAAAGATTGCTTATATGAGAACTATATGCAATAGAACTCTCTGTAAAGCGCTCATCTTCATTTTCAATAAAAACCGCATCTGGATCGTAATCCAACATCAAATCGGTAAGATATTCATTACCCAATTTAGTTTGAATATAAGTGACGAGTGGATCTGTTTTCTGAGCAGCAGCAAAACTAAAAGCCATATAACCGATAATATTGTAGATGTCTTCTTGATTAAAATGCTGTTTTTCCAAACCGAGAATAGTGTACTCTACAGGAGTAAAGCCTGTATCTATAAATGAGTTCACACCTTCTATATAGGCATTTAATAATTTTGTAGACTCCATCTGATCCTCCATTAGATCAACTAATCTCTTGGATTGTTGAGAAATTCCAATGGTTCTAAAAAACTTATCGTCAGCTAGTGTTTTTTCACCGAATACTTCTGATAGTTTTCCTGGAGCGATTCGTCTGAGAAGTTCCATTTGCCACAGGCGATCTTGTGCGTGTATATATCCCAAAGTCTTATAGGCATCTTCATTGGTGTCTGCGTAAATATGTGGAATTCCATAGCTGTCAAAATATACTTCAGCACTTTTGTTCAGCCCTAAATCTAATTCACCTTCATAAGTCGGCCTATATTGACGACTTATAAAAAATAGAGCTATTAAAAATAGTACGATCAATGTAGCTAGTACTTTTAGAAGGGATTTAAGTAATTTCATGAAGTATAATTTTTATAAATATACGACAAATTATCAATTACAAGACTATGAGGTAAAAAAATCTTACAAACTGATTTTCAGAATATTGCTCGCAGTATCAGACACAGAAAATCTCCTGTCAAATCGTTTACCTACAACCCATATAATTTGATCATTCGAATCGCATAAAAGCCATTGTCGATTCTTTGAAAACTGGTCAATCTTTTCATCTTTAAAATACTTTGAAAGCTTCTTTCTCCCCTTCATTCCGAAAGGGTAAAACAGATCCCCTTTTCTTCTAGTTCTCAATACTAAGGGTAGTTTCAACTGATCTAAATCGAGATAAATTGTTGAGGAATCACAACTGCTTACTGCATTGACCTTTTCAATATGTAATTCAATAGGTTCACTGATGTTTTCTAAATGCTCAATAGGAACGTATTCTTCCTTTGAATTCTTCTCTAAGTTTTGAAGCAAAAGCTGTTTACGGTCTTTTAAGAGTTGATGTGTCGATGAAAACAAACTTTTTCCACTAGAGGTCTCCGTAAGACTAATAATTGCCTTTGGATCGTAAAATCCATAGCTTGAAAACAATTGATACAGCTGTATTTCAAGTGGTTTGATCTGAAGTAATTGATCAATTTCAATTGCGATGACACCATTGTTATCCTTTGAGAAAAGTTTTGATTTTAACTCATCCTTATATGATTCTAAAAGTGAGGATGTCTCTTTTAAATGTGCAATCGTATTGGATAGATTCTTTAAAGCAGTGGGGTGTAATTTTGAAAATTCACCCATGAATTGATTCCTGATGTAATTTCTAAGGTATACGTCTTCGCTGTTTGAAGCATCTTCTCTCCATTGAATCCCCTGCTTTTTTGCGTACTTGAGAATTTCTTCTCTAGTAAATTGAAGTAAGGGTCTTCTAAAATGAGTTCTCTTTTCAGGAATCCCCACAAGCCCTTTAATACCTGTTCCTCGAGAGAGGTTCATAAAAAAAGACTCTAATGAATCATCAGCCTGATGTGCTGTGAGTACCCATTTACAATCGGTTTGTTCGATTAATTTTTCAAACCAATCATAGCGTAATTCTCGAGCTGCAATCTGTGTAGATACCCCATTAGACTCCTTATAAGCCTTTGTGTTAAATGAAATTGTGTGAAAGGGCAACTGCTGTTTCTTTGCGTAGGCTTGAACAAACTCCTGATCCCGATCACTGTCTACTCCTCTGAGTTGAAAATTACAATGTGCTATACTAATGTTTAAACCAGATCTCAAGCAGAGGTCTGTCAACACCATTGAATCGACCCCTCCACTAGATGCAATGAGTATTGGGTCCAAACGCAATTCTGGAAAATTGTCTTCTATGTGTTTTTTAAATTCTTTTAGCACCTTACAAAAATAAGCAATAAAAAAAGGCCACACCTCAGTGCAGCCTCTATTCTGTAATAAATCGATTATTTATGCGTGTAAAGCACGATCTTCTGTAGCTGCAAGTGCAGCTTCCTTGATCGCTTCTGAATAAGTAGGATGCGCATGAGACATTCTGGCTATATCCTCTGCTGAAGCTCTAAATTCCATAGCAGTTACAGCTTCTGCAATCAAATCAGCAGCCCTAGCTCCTACGATATGAACTCCTAGTACTTCGTCTGTAGCTTTATCCGCTAAAATCTTTACAAAACCATCGATATCCATACTCGCTCTTGCTCTTCCTAGTGCTCTCATCGAAAAACTACCGGCCTTATAGGCAATTCCAGCTTCTTTTAATTGCTCTTCAGTCTTTCCAACTGCAGCAACTTCTGGCCATGTATAGACTACTCCAGGTATTAAGTTGTAATCAATATGTGGTTTTTGTCCAGCCATGAGCTCTGCAACCATAACTCCTTCTTCTTCTGCCTTATGTGCTAACATCGCTCCTCTAACCACATCTCCAATCGCATAGATATTAGAAGCTGTTGTCTGTAAGTGATCGTTGACTACTACCCTGCCTCGTTCGTCTAATTGAACACCGGCAGCCTCTGTATTTAAACCATCCGTATAAGGTTTTCTTCCGACAGAAACCAAGCAATAGTCTCCTTTAAATTCTACTTCTCTACCTTTTTTGTCGGTAGCTTTTACTACTACTTCCTCTCCATTTCTACTCACTTCTTTAACCTGATGAGAAAGGGCAAAAGACACTTTTTGTTTTTTGAGTGTTTTTTGAAGTTCCTTAGACACTGCTTTGTCCATACCTGGAACAATACTGTCCATATACTCTACCACAGTTACTTCAGCTCCTAGTCTTTTGTACACCTGTCCGAGTTCTAATCCAATAACTCCTCCTCCGATAACGATGAGGTGCTTTGGAATTTCTTTAAGAGACAAGGCTTCAGTAGAAGTAATAATACGTTCTTTGTCCACTGTGATAAATGGCAAACTACTAGGTTTGGAACCAGTTGCTATGATTGATTTTGCAGCTGTAATTGTTTCAGAACCAGATTCAGAAGTGATTTCAATTTCAGTCGCAGACTTATAGGAACCAACTCCCTGAAATACTTCGATCTTGTTCTTGTCCATCAAGAATTGAATTCCCTTTGTGGTCATTTCAACTACCTGATCTTTTCTTGCAATCATCTTTTCGATATTCACCTTGATCTCTCCAGGAATCTCAATTCCGTGCTCTTCAAAATGAGCAACTGCATCGTGATAGTGATGTGAAGAATCTAAAAGTGCCTTGGAAGGAATACAGCCTACATTGAGACAGGTACCTCCTAAAGTAGCATACTTTTCAATTAATGCGGTTTTAAATCCCAATTGTGCAGATCGAATGGCTGCTACGTATCCTCCAGGTCCAGATCCGATTACAGCAACGTCAAATGATTTCATAAAAGTAAAAATTTTGACACAAAAATAGCACTATTTATACATACTCAAAGGATTTTTTCAATCTTTATCAATGGGTATTTCTAAGGCTTCTTTGAGCTCATTAATTACAAAGGCGCTATGAGTATCCCCAATATGCTCGATAGCGGTTAACTTATTGACCAAAAAATGATGGTAGGCCTCCATGTCCTTAACGAGTATTTTTAAGATATAATCGTGATCACCAGAGGTGTGATAACAACCGACAACCTCTTTAAATGAAGTAATAATACGTTCAAATGATTCGATATATTCCTTTTTGTGTCTCGCTAGGGTAACCTGGCAAAAAACAACAAAATTTCTATCAAGTGATTTTTTGTCTAAGACTGCCATATAACGCTTAATGACTCCTTCTCTTTCGAGGCCTTGTCTGCGCAGTTGTACTGCTGAAGTAGACAAACCTACTTCAATCCCTATTCGCTTATTGGTTATTTCAGCATCGTGTTGAAGCAAATACAGTATTTTTTTATCGATTGCATCCATATGGTAAAATCATTAAAGAGTTAGCTATAAATTGAATATAGATTGTAATATAA
>DAIRFL010000106.1:0-6905 GCA_036795105.1 Flavobacteriaceae bacterium
ACTGCTTTAAACGGCATCGAACTCAAAGAAGGAGACAAAGTTTCCTATGATGAAGAAGATGGAAAAAAAGGAACCGTTGCCGTAAATGTAGATCTTATTGATTAATATCTTTTTGAATGCATAGAACTTAAATCCTCGAACTATTTCGGGGATTTTTTTTGTTCTTATCTCAGCTATGTTCTTTTCTTAGCAAAAAAACTCTTTAAGAGCTCAGAAGATTCTTCACTCATGATTCCTGAGATGATTTCAGTTTTAGGATGAAGCTGAACACCAGTTGACAATCCTCCTCTTTTGGGGTCTGAAGCTCCAAAAACAATTTTCTTAAGTTGACTCCAATAGAGTGCTCCACTACACATCACGCAGGGTTCTAGTGTGACGTAAAGCGTACATTGATTGAGGTATTTCCCTCCTAAGAAATGACTTGCAGCGGTGATTGCTTGCATCTCTGCATGAGCAGTTACATCGGTGAGTTGTTCGGTGAGATTATGAGCTCTAGCAATGATTCGATTGTCGACAACAATAACTGCTCCAACAGGGACTTCCCCCTTGTCGAAAGCAAGTTGAGCTTCTTCTAAAGCTCTTTTCATGAAGTAATTGTCATCATATGGATTCACGGGATAAAGATATGTTTTTATAGGATGTGACAAAAACATATCTTTGATGCAAATTTACACTATGATTCGTTGGATAGCAGCCTTTATTGGTTATGCCTTATTGAGATTTCCGGGAGCAATTTTAGGATTTTTGATCGGTAGTTTTATCGACCAATTTCAAAAAGGAGATTCTGGGGGAATATACACGACCTCTAGAAGAGTTTCTTCTCAGGATTTTGAGGTGCATCTCCTCTCACTTTGTGCACTAGTTATTAAGGCGGATGGACAGGTATCCGATACTGAGCGTCACTACGTTCAACAATATTTTATCAGAACCTATGGTCCCGCTAGAGCTAATCATATTTTCAAGACCTTTAATTCTGCTGTAGACAAAAAGGAACTCAATGCTCAGAAGATCTGTTTTGAGCTCAATACTATGGTCTCGTATCCAATGAGACTTCAACTCTTGCACTTTTTGTTTTCCATTGCTAATAGCGATGGAGGTATTCATCCAAAAGAACTAGAACGCCTCACAGAAATTGCTTCCTATCTAAAGATTAAAACCTTAGACTTTAGATCGATCAAGGCGATGTTTGTCGTTTCAACAACCTCTTCTTATGAAATCTTAGAGATTCGAAAATCAGCTACAGATGCTGAGGTTAAAAAGGCCTATAGAGATATGGCTAAAAAATACCATCCCGATCGTGTCAACACCGAAGATGAAGCCATCAAAAAAGGAGCAGAAGAAAAATTCAAACAGGTTCAACAAGCATATGAGGCCATCTGTAAAGAGCGCGGTTTATGATTGAAAGTATTTTGTTCTATATCAAACTAGGGGTCTTTCACGTACTTGATTTAGGTGCCTATGACCATTTGTTGTTTTTGTCAGCCATGGCATTGCCCTTTAGTTTTTCCAAGAATAAAACACTCTTTTATTTAGTAAGTGTCTTTACCTTAACTCACTGTACTTCACTGGCGCTCTCGACTTATGAAATCCTTGAAGTAAACACCAGTCTAATCGAATTCTTAATTCCGCTTAGTATTGTGCTGATGGCGTATTTCGACTATCGATACACTCAAAAATTAAACGCTAAAAGTTTGAGGTTTCACTTAGTTGCAACAGCTTTATTTGGACTCATTCACGGATTTGGCTTTTCTAATTACTTCAAGATGCTCATGGGACAGACTCAGGACAAAGTAACTGGGCTTGTATCCTTTGCTGTGGGTCTAGAATTAGCACAACTCATCATCATTACTATGGTGGTTCTTTTGGTGCTTTTAATCAGAAGAGTGCAGTTTCAGAAAAACCAAATTATCAAATGGGGGGCTGTTCTTATTGGAGTGCTGAGTATGCCTCTATTATATTCAACTTTTATCGCACTTATAAACTAATTTGAAGCTTTGAACATTTAGTCTTAAATTGGCACCATCTTATTATGAGCACAGACAAAAAACAATTAAAATACGATCTTGCCTATTTAAAAATGGCTAGAGAATGGGGCACCCTTTCTTATTGTACACGCAAGCAAGTTGGAGCGATTATGGTGAAAGACCGAATGATCATTTCAGATGGTTATAACGGAACGCCATCTGGCTTTGAAAATTTCTGTGAAGACGAAGAAGGATATACCAAATGGTATGTTTTGCATGCTGAGGCCAATGCCATCTCTAAAGTAGCCTCTTCCACCCACTCTTGTAAAGGAGCCACTCTGTACATCACCCTTTCCCCTTGTAAGGAATGCAGTAAACTCATTCACCAATCAGGAATTAAAAGAGTCGTCTTTGCCAAGGCCTATAAAGACCTCTCTGGAATTAAATTTTTAGAATCTGCTGGGGTTCAAACACAGCACCTCCCTTTTGAAGATTAATTAAAGTTGGGTTTACGCTTGTTTAAAAAGGCCTGTGTTCCCTCTTTAAAATCATCGGTTTCAAAACAGTGACCAAAGTTTTGTATTTCACGTTGAAAGCCATCGCTTCCATCTGAAGCATTGACCGCATCAATGGCTTGACTAATAGCCGTTGAAGAATTTTGAGCAATCTTTGAAGCCAGTTTTAATGCCGTTTCTAATAAGTCTTCTTGAGGAACAACAGAATTCACCAAGCCCCAATCACATGCTTTTTGAGCGTCGATCATCCTGGCAGAACTAATGAGCTCCAACGCTCTCCCCTTGCCGATTAGTCTTGGAAGTCGTTGTGTTCCTCCATAACCGGGAATTACTCCTAAAGAAACTTCAGGTAAGCCCATCATCGCATTCTGTGAAGCAATTCGAATATGAGAGGCCATAGCGAGTTCCAATCCTCCTCCCAAAGCATAACCATTGACTGCTGCAATGACAATCTTTGGACAAGCCTCAATTTTATCGAAGAGTATATCCTGCCCCCACTGAGCGAGCTGCTGTCCTTCCTTCTTAGAAAATTTTGCAAATTCAGCAATGTCTGCTCCTGCCACAAAAGCCTTGTCTTCTGCTCCGGTAATAATAATTACTCGAATGTCCTTGTCCTCAGATAATACATCGATTGCTGAACCTAATTCCTCTATCGTTTCTCTATTGAGTGCATTGAGTTTTTTAGGTCGGTTGATTTGTACAATCGCAGAACTGTTCTCCTTATTGATTTTAATTGTAGTATAGCTCATATTAAACTGCTTTAATTGGAATCTCTATCGTAAACACACTTCCCTTTCCAGGTTCGCTCTCACAGGAAATACTTCCCTTGTAATTTTCAACAATAGCCTTAACCATTCCCAATCCAAGTCCCATCCCAGAACTCTTGGTGGTAAACTTTGGTTCAAAAATTTTATGAACGTTTTCATGGGCAATTCCCTTTCCATTGTCTTTTATAGTAAGTCTAAAGTGATCCTCAATCTTAGATACCTTAACTTCCACAGAAGGGTGAGTTTGCTCGTCGCAGGCTTGAATCGCATTTTTAACTAGATTGTTAATAATCCGTATCAATTGAGTTCGATCGAACTTGACCAATAGTGGTTGATCACTTCCCTTAAATTGGATATAAGGTTTTGAAAAGAGCGAAAGTGCTAAACTTGTAATCTTATTAACATCGATTTCATCATTTTGTTGAGCAGGCATTTGTGCAAAATCTGAAAATGCAGAGGCGATATAACTCAAAGTGTCGATCTGTTCCAAAAGTATTTGGGTGTGCTCTCTTAAATCCTCTTTTGCATCAGGGCTATTGGGGTCGAATTGTTGTTCAAAAAGCTGCAAGTTCAATCGCATAGGAGTCAAGGGGTTTTTAATCTCATGTGCTACCTGCTTGGCCATTTCTCTCCAGGCCTGTTCTCGCTCACTCTTAGCTAGTTTTTCAGCACTTCCCTTAAGCTGATCAATCATTCCGTTATACGCCTCAATGAACACTTTCATTTCGGGAGTGACCTCTGTGGCCTCAATCTTTTTAAATCGCTGATCAAGGTCGGTATGTTCTAAGGTGTCGGTGATGGTCTTAAAAGATTTAGTGATAAAAGAAGAAAACAGATATGCAATTCCAATGGCAATGGCTAAAAGAACGATATAAACGATTGTTAATCTTCCTAAAAATTCATTGAGTTCTTTTTTGTTAAAAGTATTGTCTTGATAATAAGGCAAATGTAAAATACACAGAGGTTTATTGTCTTGATCAACTACAAATCGATACGAAGATAGGTAGTCAACTCCATCGATATTAGCTTCATTCACATGTCGATCTTTACTACTACTTAAGCTCTCTAAAATGTTTGAAGGAACCTCTTTCGGAGTAGGAATCAGCTCTTGATCGTACATGCCTGTCGCTAGCAAAGCACCTTCTAAATCATAGACATTAAAATTGATGTTTTGAACATAGGAAATTGAATTGACCTCGTTTTCTAGGTATTCCTTTAGCGATTTTGAATCGTCCCAATGATTGTGTTCTAAGATGCTCAAAATGGATCGCTCCAATTGAGTTTCTTTACGCTCTAATCGGTCTTGATGGTAATCCTTCGCCTGTTCTGTATATTGAAAAATAGTAATTCCCGCAATGAGTGCTGAAGCAAAAAGTACTAAAGCGATCATGGTGACAAAAATTCGAAGTCGAAGTGAACTGTTTTTCATAAAGATGAATTCAAATACTAAGATACTAAAAAAAGAAGCCTTCTTTATTATTTTACATTGAGGTCCTTTAACCTTTATTTAAGTATTTGAGTCCTCTAGTTCTGCTCATTTTTGATTATTTTTGCAGTCTAAAAATTAGACTATGTATCCAGAAGAATTAATAATACCCATGAGAGCTGAGCTCTCTCAAAGAGGATTTACCGATTTATATACTGCAGAAGAAGTTGTTGAGGCACTTTCTAAAGAAGGAACCACACTACTTGTTGTAAACTCTGTATGTGGTTGTGCTGCGGGAGCTGCTAGACCTGCTGCAGTGATGAGTTTAGCGAATGAAAAGACTCCAGATAATAAATGTGCTGTTTTTGCGGGAGTTGATTTTCAGGCAGTAGAAAAAGCAAGAGAACTTCTTTTGCCTTTTCCTCCATCTTCTCCTTCAATTGCTCTTTTTAAAGACGGAGAATTGGTTCATATGATTGAAAGACATCATATCGAAGGAAGACCAGCAGATTTAATCGCTGAAAACCTAAAAGCTGCTTATAACGAATTCTGTTAAGCTTGAGCAAACTCTTAGCCTATCCACTGAGTATCGTGTACAATCTGTTTTTTGGATTGACACTCTTAGTGTTTCACCCTATTCAGTGGATATGCTTTAATTTTTTTGGATACAAGGCGCACAAAGCTTCGGTATCCATCATGAATTTCTTTTTGGTCTTGTGGACGCGTATCTTAGGCACGCGCTATACCTTAAGTGGTTCGACAAGGCTCCCCAAAAACAAAGCTGTCATTATCGTTGCCAATCATCAAAGCCTATATGACATCCCTTTCATTATTTGGAAACTCAGAAGTCTACACCCAAAATTTGTAGCTAAAAAAGAACTCGGAAAAGGTATCCCATCGGTTTCTTACAATCTCAAGTACGGAGGATCAGTACTAATTGACCGAAAAAGTCCTGACCAATCACTTAAGGCAATTGCTTCGCTGGGAGCTTATATTGAAAAACACCATAGAGCTGCTGTTATTTTTCCTGAGGGGACTCGTTCTAAAGACGGTCAACCAAGAAAATTCAAAAGAGGTGGTCTCAAGATACTTATGGATAACAGCCCTAATGCTGTAATACTTCCTATTAGTATTAGTAATTCCTGGAAAATGCACCGTTGGGGTGCCTTCCCAAATGGAATCGGAGTGCATTTAAAGTTTTATCTTCACCCTCCTATTGAGAACAGTGGAGACTCTGAAAAGATTATTGATAAAGTCGAACAACTCATTAAATCAGGTATTCAAAATAATGGCTAAACAAGGCAACAAAGGAGTACTAATTATCAATCTAGGGTCCCCAAAAAGTCCTACGGCTAAAGACGTTAAACCTTATTTGGCAGAGTTTTTAATGGACAAGCGGGTCATCGATTTGCCAAAGCTTTTGAGAACCTTTTTAGTGAAGGGAATTATTCTCAATACCAGACCAAAGAAATCTGCTGCAGCCTATCAAAAAATATGGTGGGAAGAAGGTTCTCCATTAATTGTGATTTCAGAGCGTTTTACAGAGAAACTCAAAAAAGAAATCGATCTTCCTGTTGCTCTTGGAATGCGCTATGGTGAGATGAGTATTCAAAAAGCACTGAAAGAACTTCAAGACAAAGGAGTTGAAGAGGTCTATGTAATCCCCATGTATCCTCAGTACGCCATGAGTTCTTATGAAACAGTGGAAGTAAAAACAAGGGAGGTTCAAGAGGAATTCTTCTCTTCAATGAAGTTGTATTTCCAAAAGGCCTTTTACAAAGAGCCCGACTATATCGAGGTATTAGCCAATGATATTAAAGAAAAGATTAAAGGCAAAGACTACGATCATATCTTGATTTCTTATCACGGAGTTCCTGAGCGACATATCAAGAAAGGAGATGTCACAAAGTCTCATTGTAAGATTGATGGTCACTGTTGTGTGACTGATTCAAAAGCCCATGATTTTTGTTATCGTCATCAGTGTATCACTACCACCAATCTTCTTCGAAAAGCACTTGGTGAATCAGAGGAAAACCTCACTCATTCTTTTCAATCGCGTCTCGGTTCTGATGCCTGGATCAAGCCCTATACCGATCAAGAATTTGAACGATTAGCCCAAAGCGGAAAGAAAAAACTATTAGTGATTACCCCTGCCTTTGTAGCGGATTGTTTAGAAACCCTCGAAGAAATCGCCATGGAGGGAAAAGAGCAGTTTTTGGAAGCCGGTGGAAGC
>DAIRFL010000107.1:0-6882 GCA_036795105.1 Flavobacteriaceae bacterium
TCACAAAAAGAATTATTTTTGCCTATGCGAAAAAAGAAAGCCAAACAATTTTTTGAATCCCTTGAGGTTATCGATACAGCTGCTAAGGGAAAAACTGTTGCAAAAGCTCCAGATGGAAAGGTTGTATTCTTATCCAATGCGGTTCCAGGAGATGTTGTCGATATTGAAACCTTTAAAAAGCGAAAAGCGTATTACGAGGGGAAAGCAATTCATTTTCACAAGCTGTCTGATAAGAGAACGGAGCCTAAGTGTGAACACTTTGGGGTATGTGGCGGATGTAAATGGCAACATATGTCTTATGATCACCAATTGGCGTATAAGGAGAAAGAAGTGACTAATAACCTTTCTCGATTAGGAAAAATCGAAGTAGAAGAACAGCTCCCTATTCTGGGGTCTTCAGAAATTTACAACTATAGAAATAAGATGGAATTTTCTTTTTCTTCTCATCGTTGGCTGAGCTATGAAGAAATCAATTCTGATGTAAAACTCAAGGACCGAAATGCTTTGGGCTTCCACATACCTGGAATGTGGGATAAGATTTTAGACATCAATAAATGTCATCTTCAGGGAGATCCTTCTAATGAAATCAGAAATGAACTCAGAAATTTTGCTTCTGAAAATGGGCTTTCATTTTACAACCTAAGAGAACATCAAGGACTTCTCAGAACTCTGATGATCCGAACAACGAGTACTACTGAACTCATGGTAATGGTTCAATTTGGAGCTGCGGACAAACAAAATATTGAATTGGTATTGTCCTTTTTAAAGGATCGATTCCCTCAAATTACATCATTGTTATACGCTGTAAATCAAAAACAGAACGACAGTATTTACGATTTAGATATTCAATGCTACGCTGGTAGAGATTATATTATAGAAGAGATGGAGGGTTTACAGTTTAAGATTCAAGCCAAATCCTTCTACCAAACAAATTCAAAACAAGCCTATGAACTCTATAAGATCGCTAGAGATTTTGCAGGCTTAACGGGTGAAGAACTCGTATATGACCTCTATACAGGAACTGGAACTATCGCTCAATTTGTAGCAAAAGATGCTAAGAAAGTGATCGGAATAGAATCGGTAGAAGACGCGATTAAAGACGCTAAAGAAAATGCCGAGATCAATGCTATTGACAATGTGGAATTCTATGTGGGTGATATGAAAAATGTCTTTAGCGATGAGTTTATCAATACCCATGGAGCTGCAGATGTTATCATTACCGACCCACCGAGGGTAGGTATGCACAAAGATGTGGTTGCTCAACTCATTAAAGCCAATCCAAAACGCATTGTCTATGTGAGTTGTAATTCAGCCACACAGGCTCGAGATCTCGATTTATTAAGAGCTCATTACAAAGTTGTAACATCTCAGGCAGTTGATATGTTTCCACAGACACATCATGTAGAAAATGTTGTACTTTTAGAGAAAATTTAAGCTAGCCCATGCGAAAATTCGCTCAATTTCTAATACTTAGTCTAAGTTTTGTCCTTATAACTTCTTGTGAAAAGGACGATATATGTATCGCAGGGGACACTCCTAAACTCAGAATAGGCTTTTACGACAGCAACGACACTGCTTCTGCAAAAGAACCCACTGATTTAGTGATTTTAGGAAGAGATAAAACGACAACACTGAGCAAAATGGTTCCCTTTGACAATGAGGGCTATGAACTCTTGATCCCTCTTAATCCTAGTGAGGAGTCGAGCAGCTATTACTTTGTTGAAAATGCTGCGGTTGTCGATGGTGTTCTCAGTGGTGAACTGGAACTCTTGACTATTTCTTACAATTTAAACGCAGTGTATCTTTCAAAAGCCTGTGGGTTTATTGCCAATTATGAACAATTGTCAATTAGTCGAGAACTCGATCAAAGCTGGATTCAAAACATCCGAATTGAAAATTCAAGTGTAACTAATGAAAATGAAGTCCATGTTAAGATCTATCACTAGAATCCTATTTTTACTTGCTTCAACTTTTGTCATGGCGCAAGAGACTACCGATAATTCTGTTGTCAACGATTCTACTGCTCAGATGGAAACCTATGGAATCAAGATCAACCTTGATCTCAGCAAGAAATTATTAGAACTCAAGAACAAGGATTATTCAGGTATTGAACTCGGCGCTGACTTCCGACTCAATCAATGGTGGTATGTAGCCGCTGAGCTTGGAAATGAAACCAAAACAATTTTTGAAAACACCTATAACTATACTTCTTCTGGTTCCTACTTTAAGTTTGGTGCAGACTACAACAATTACGAAAATTGGTATGGGATGTATTCAATGATTACAATAGGAATGCGATTTGCACATGCCTCCTACTCTCAAACTTTAAACGATTTTGATTTTTACAATTCGGATCGCTATTGGAATCCAGATGGGTACGATACAACCAATTTGAGCTTAGACCCAATTGAAGGGTTGAGTGCTTCTTGGATGGAATTGGTCTTGGGAATTAAAACAGAGCTCTTTGCCAATATCTACCTAGGAGGTTCTGTACGCATAGGAATGCTTATGGCCCACGATAACAGTTTAAATTACCCTAATAATTGGGTTCCAGGATTTAACAATATCACTGAAGACTCCAAATTTGGTGCGAGTTATAATTACAGTATCAGTTATTTGATTCCGCTCTTTGAAAAACCCAGAAAATACAAGAAAGAAAAAGAGTTTTTCCCAACGGACGGAGTAGAAGAAGTCGATCTTAACAACAATTTTAACAGAGGATTAAACACTAGAAATTAAATCATGCTCAAATTCAAAGCCTTTCTATTCAATTTTATTTGTTTTGCGATTCTCTTTGTTGGATTCAGGTATCTGTTGATTGAATTAACGACCCTATCTACACTGATTTCCACACTCCTTGCAGCAGTAGTTTCAATGATTTTAAGTCCAAAATTTGCAAGTGTAGAAACCGACTCTGGATACAAACTCTTTGTTAAGGTTCCATTTGTAAAAGGAGTAAAAGAGCTTTAGTCTCTTCTCTTTTTTGATCCTACATACATATCGTAACAGACCAATCTAGATTCTAATTGAGAGTTGAACAATTTAATTTTTCGAGAAGTTCTAAGACCTACGTGTTTTAATGCGTCCATATTAGAACTGATCATCCAAGCCTGAGTTCCCGGATAGGATTGTTTTAGCGTATCGCCTATAGAAGAATAAAATTCCTCCATATCGATATTGAGTCGCTCTCCATAGGGTGGATTAAACACCATATGAAGCGGCCCTTCAGTTTGTTTTTTAGATTCAAAAAAAGAGGTTTGCTCTACAGTGATATACTCAGATAAATTAGCGTTTTCAGCATTGTCAATGGCTTTTCTAACAGCTGAAGGTGCTTTGTCAAAACCTGTAATTGTATAGTGGAACTCCTTAACTTTATGAAGACTAACTTCTACAATTTTATCATAGAGTTCTCGGTCAAAATCCTTCCACTTTTCAAAAGCAAAGCCCTTTCTGTTAATATTGGCTGGAACATTGCACGCAATCATCGCTGCTTCAATTAAAAAGGTTCCACTACCACACATAGGATCCAAAAAATGTCCCCTTCCATCCCAGCCACTGAGCAGTAAGATTCCAGCTGCCAAGACTTCGTTGATCGGTGCGATATTAGTAGCGGTACGATACCCTCTGTGATGCAGTGAACTTCCCGAGGAATCCAAAGAGAGCGTACAGTGATTTCTCTGAATATGAAGGTTGAATTTAATATCTGGATTCTTTAAATCCACACTGGGCCTGCGCCCTGTTTTAGCTCTGAACTTATCTACAATTGCATCTTTAGCTTTTTGAGACACATAGAGTGAATGTGAAAACAAATCGGTTGCTAGAGTGGTGTCAATAGCAAAGCTTTGATCTTCATTCAAATAGTGTTCTAATGCTAGTGAATAGACTTTTTTGTACAAATCCTCTTCATTTCTCACTCTAAATTCATAGATGGGTTTAATAATCTTGATAGCAGTTCTCAAATTGAGGTTTGCCTTGTACATAAATCCATTATCACCTTCAAAGCTGACATTTCTAACCCCTATTTCCGTCTTAGAAGCACCCAGAGTTCTGAGTTCTTTTTCCAAAAGTTCTTCAAACCCGTAAAGGGTTTTGGCGATCATCCTAAAATTATTGTTTTTTCCCATAAGCAACTATTTGACAAAAATACGCTAATTTTATACCATATTCATCACAGAGTGAAAACCAATTGTATCTATGGTTCTAATTGCACCT
Source organism: Flavobacteriaceae bacterium (assembly GCA_036795105.1). Classification (GTDB taxonomy): domain Bacteria; phylum Bacteroidota; class Bacteroidia; order Flavobacteriales; family Flavobacteriaceae; genus MAG-120531. The sequence goes on from DAIRFL010000107.1 coordinate 4,213, forward strand.
TTTTTGGCAGTAATTGTCAGCTTCTTTATCGCCTATAGTATAAAGCCTAAAAACAAGAATATCATCACTTTAAGCCTGTCTTTTAGCGGTGCCTTTTTGCTTTCGATCATTATTTTTGAACTTTTACCTAAGGTATACGAAAGTGCTGATAGTAAAACAATCGGTCTGTTTATAGCTCTGGGTATACTGCTTCAAATAGTGCTCGAATTCTTATCCAAGGGTGCTGAACACGGGCATTTTCACATAGACAAAAAATCCAATTCAATCCCCTTATTGCTGTGGATTTCTCTTTCAATACACGCCTTTATAGAGGGTATTCCCTTAGAACTAGATTCTGGTTTACTCTACGCTATACTCATTCACAAACTAGTGATTGCACTTATTTTAAGCCTCTTTTTGATTGAATCTCAATCCAGTTTTTGGAAGTCATTATTGTTGATGACAGTATTTGCTCTGATGACTCCACTAGGATCTTTTACGATGGGTTATTTAGAAAGTGCTCCTCAATTAGTTTTGGCACTCAATTCCCTGGTAATAGGGGTGCTTTTACATATTTCAACAGTGATTCTTTTTGAGAGCTCTGATGGACACAAATTCAACTTTAAGAAAATCATTGTCATCGCTCTTGGAATCACAATTGCCTATCTCTTTGTTTAAACTAACACTTAACTGAAATTTAATTGTTTCCTTGGAGTCAAGGCCTTATCTTTGCTCCCTGAAATTTAATGCGAACTATGATTAATATTACCTTACCCGATGGAACTCAAAAGGAGTTCAAAAAAGGAAGTACTCCCATGGATGTTGCTATGAGCATTAGTGAAGGATTAGCTCGAGTAGTCATTTCAGCACGTTTTAACGAGCAAACCATCGAAGCTACCACCCCTTTAGAAGTGGATGGCTCCCTAGTACTTTACAGCTGGAGAGACAAAGAAGGTAAAAAGGCTTTTTGGCATTCGAGTTCACATATCATCGCACAAGCCCTTGAAGAACTATACCCAGGTATTAAACTAACCATTGGTCCAGCAATCGACAATGGATTTTACTACGATGTAGACCTTCCTGAAGGAAAAGTCATTTCAGAAAAAGACTTTACTACAATTGAACAGAAAGCATTAGAAATCGCTAGAGGTAAGCACGATTTTAAGATGCGTGAAGTATCTAAAGCAGCTGCTTTATCAAAATACAAAGAAGAGGGAAATGAGTTCAAAGTAGAACTTATTGAAAACTTAAACGACGGTGAAATCACTTTCTGTGATCACGATAGCTTTACTGACCTCTGTAGAGGAGGACATATTCCAAATACAGGAATTGTAAAGGCAATCAAGGTATTGAGTGTTGCTGGAGCCTATTGGAGAGGAGATGAAACAAAAAAACAACTCACTCGTGTTTACGGAATTTCTTTTCCCAAACAAAAAGACCTAAAAGAATACTTAGAACTCTTGGAAGAGGCTAAGAAGAGAGATCATAGAAAACTCGGTAAAGAACTAGAACTCTTTACTTTTTCACAAAAAGTAGGACAGGGATTACCCCTTTGGTTGCCTAAAGGTGCTGCACTTCGTTCACGCTTAGAAGACTTCTTAAAGAAGGCTCAAAAACAAGCCGGTTATGAGATGGTTGTAACCCCTCATATTGGACAAAAAGAGCTCTATGTGACCTCAGGTCACTACGCAAAATACGGTGAAGACAGTTTTCAGCCAATTCACACTCCAAAAGACGATGAAGAGTTTTTACTCAAGCCGATGAATTGCCCTCACCACTGTGAGATATACAACGCCAAGCCGTTCAGTTATAGAGAGCTTCCTAAGCGCTATGCTGAATTTGGAACGGTATACCGCTACGAACAATCTGGTGAGCTTCACGGACTTACTCGCGTAAGAGGATTTACTCAAGATGATGCTCATATCTTCTGTACTCCAGATCAGTTAGACCAAGAATTTAAAGATGTTATCGATTTATCGCTTTACGTTTTAAACTCTCTTGGATTTGATAATTACACTGCGCAGGTTTCTGTTCGTGACTTAGACAATCCTGACAAATACATAGGATCTGTAGAAAATTGGGAAAAAGCTGAAAATGCTATTATCAATGCAGCCAAAGAAAAAGGTTTGGAATACGTTGTAGAATCTGGGGAAGCAGCATTCTATGGTCCTAAGCTCGATTTCATGGTCAGTGACGCCCTCGGAAGACAATGGCAATTGGGAACCATCCAAGTAGATTACAACCTTCCAGAGCGTTTCGATCTCACTTATAAAGGCAGTGATAATGAGCTACACAGGCCGGTGATGATTCACAGAGCACCATTTGGTTCTATGGAGCGTTTTATCGCTTTATTACTGGAGCATACCGGAGGTAATTTCCCTCTATGGCTCATTCCTGAACAAGCAATTATTCTTCCAGTGAGCGAAAAACACGAAAAATATGCTGAAAAAGTTTTAAATTCACTAGAAAATCACGAAATTCGCGGCCTCATAGACTCTAGAAATGAGACTATTGGAAAGAAGATTAGAGAGGCAGAAATGAGTAAGATCCCTTTCATGCTCATCGTAGGTGACCAAGAGGCTGAAAACAACAGCCTTTCAGTACGAAGACACGGTGGTGAAGATTTAGGATCAATTTCAATTGAAGCCTTTTCAGATTTAGTAACAAAAGATGTTAATTCGACATTAAAGT
>DAIRFL010000108.1:0-6845 GCA_036795105.1 Flavobacteriaceae bacterium
ATACTATTCCTATCAAGTTTGTATGAATTAATCTATCTTTGTATTCTAAAATTTAGTTCCAAATGTAATAGTACTTAGAAACACTCTAAATGATAAAAGTCACGTTTTTGTGTTAAAATATTAGTTACATTTGTGTTAAACGACTTTAAAAATTTAAAATTAATAACAATGGCTATTATTATTACAGACGAATGTATTAACTGTGACGCTTGTATTTCTGAGTGTCCAAACAATGCAATTTATGAACCAGATAGTGAATGGGCTTATTCTGATGAGACAGCGCTTAGTGGAGCTGTAACTGTTCCTGGTTCTGGTAAAGAAGTAGATGCTGACGAATCTAATGAACCAATATCTGATGAATTTTACTTTATCGTAGCAGACAAGTGTACGGAGTGTAAAGGATTCCACGACGAACCTCAATGTGCTTCAGTATGTCCAGTTGACTGCTGTGTTCCTGATGAGAATCACGAGGAATCAGAAGATGAATTACTCGCTAAAAAAGCGTGGTTACACGGCGAATAATTTAATAGCATCAATTCATAAAAAAAGGGTCTTAACAAGACCCTTTTTTATTTCATATACTCGATTAAATCTTTTTGACGTATTGGGTGATGATTACGATATGTTGACCATCGACCTTACCTTCAATATAGTTTTCGTTTTCAGGGTCAAGTGATATTCTTCTCACAGCTGTTCCCTGTTTTGCAACCATGCTCGATCCTTTAACTTTTAAATCCTTAATAAGTACTACAGAATCTCCTGCTTGTAGTTGAACTCCATTGACGTCCCTGTGAATCACAGCGTCTTCTTTTTGTTCACCGTCTCCAGCAGCTTCTGCCCAGGCTCTAGTGTCGTCCTCCATATACATCATATCGAGTAAGTCTCTTGTCCAATCTGCTTCAACTCTATTGAGCATTCTCCATGCCATTACTTGCACTGCTGGAATCCCGCTCCACATGGAATCGTTTAAACACCTCCAGTGGTTGACATCTTTGTTTTCGGTGTCAAAATCTGAAACACAAGTATTGCAAGCTAAAATTGAAGTGTCAACTCCTTCAGTCGGAGAAGAAGGAACTTGATAGGCTTCTAAATTTTCAGTTGCACCACATAATTCACAGCAGTTGTTGGCTCTTGATTGTAGTTCTTTAAGTAGACTCATCTTTTAAAATTTTGTCAAATGTAAGAATTCCAAGTCGTAAATTTTAATAAGTTCTTAAGTCTTATATGAGGGAATGTTTTGTAATTTTATTCGGATAATCAAAAACTTCAGACGATGAGAACACTCTCGCTAATCATTGGTTTCTTATTAATAGCCTGTCAATCCAATAGTGTTGACCCTGTTGGAGACAAGGAACGCGAGTATACCTTTAGTGAACTCATTCCCCTAGGAGGAAATGCTTATACGACTTCAGGATATGAGAATTTAACCATTATTCCAGAGGGAGTTATTTCATGGACTGGTACGGATAAAGAGTTGACGGTTTATTTTTACGCTGACAAAGAGGTGGAATGTAAATTCACCTTTCCAATTTTAGCTCACCTAGACCCTATTAAGTACAGGGCGTCTTTTAATCATCGATTTTTCGATATCGAGGTGGCACCCAGTGAACGAGAAATCAACCTTGGAGTTCATACGCTTAAAAAAGGCTATAATGCAATTTCTCTTCAGGGATTAGAAACTTCTGCTGTTTTTTCTGAATTACTCAACTTAAAAATATACTCCAATGAATTATTGGATTTGAACTTTGTCAGAGATAATATTCAAAACAGATATTATTGGGGGAGAAGAGGTCCTTCGGTTCACCTCTCTTATGAATTCCCAGAAGACAAGAATATAAAATGGATGTATTCTCAGGTGGAGGTTCCTGTGGATTTTGATGAGTTAGGAACCTATGCAATGGCCAATGGATTTGGGGAAGGTTATTTTGGAATACAGGTAAATTCCGATACGGAACGAAGAATTTTGTTTTCAGTGTGGAGTCCTTACAACACTCAAAACCCAAATGACATCCCGGAAGATCAACGAATTAAACTTGTTAAAGCTGGAGAAGGGGTTCATATAGGAGAATTTGGAAATGAAGGTTCTGGTGGGCAGAGTTATTTAGTCTATCCTTGGAAAGCAGGAGTGAGTTATCAGTTTTTAAATTCTGTTGAACCCGATGGCAATGGAAATACAATCTACACCGCCTATTTTAAAGATCCTGAAGTAGATGAGTGGAAACTCATAGCTAGTTTTTTAAGACCACAAACAGATACTTGGTATACACATCCCTATTCCTTCTTAGAAAACTTTAATCCTGAAAAAGGATACGAGACGAGAAAGGCCTACTATCATCAGTTGTGGGCTAGAGATACCCAAGGAACTTGGCACCCCTTAAAAAAGGCTATTTTCACTACAGATGATATTGGAAGAAGAGCCTATCGACTTGATTATAAAGGGGGAGTTGAATCTGGAAAATACTACTTACAGCACTGTGGTTTTTTCGACGAACACAGTATTGTTGATTCAAGCATTGGTCAAGATCAAGGAGAACCTCCTGTGATTGATTTTGACTTGCTTCCTTAACTAAAACGTTTTAGTAGATTCCTAGGATTTTTCTGTTTTTAAAGTCCTTTCAGCCGTATTTTTGAAGCACTAAACTTTACATATGAAAACACATAAATTGTTCAGTGCATTGTTGATGTTATTTGTACTGGTATCAACAGCACAAGAATTAAAATCTCCCAATGGATTATTAGAAGCTCATTTTTCATTAGATGAAGCGGGAAGACCTACTTATGATTTGCAATACAAAACCAAAGAAGTGATTAAATCAAGTCATTTGGGTTTTGAAATAAAAGATGCAGAGCCTTTATTGGAGGGCTTTGAACTAGTATCGAGCACTACAAGTACTTATGATCAGACTTGGGAACCTGTATGGGGAGAAGAATCTCAAATCAGAAATAACTACAACGAACTGGCGGTATCACTACATCAAGTTTCAACAGATAGAAGTTTGACGATTCGCTTTAGAATGTTTGATACAGGACTTGGTTTTCGATATGAATTTCCTATTCAAGATAAGTTAGGAAGCTTTGTGATTACAAAGGAGCGAACTGAGTTTGCTCTAATAGGAGATCATACTGCGATATGGATCCCAGGAGATTACGACACTCAGGAATACGATTATACGACTTCAAAACTCTCTGAAATAGAATCTAAATTCGATGAGGCTTATACAGGAAATGCATCTCAGGAACAATTCTCAAAAACCGCAGTTCAAACCGCCTTGATGTTAAAGTCAGATGATGGATTGTATATCAATTTACACGAGGCAGCTACGGTTAATTATCCAACAATGCACTTGGATTTAGATCCAAAGACTTTCACTTTTGAGTCTTGGTTAACGCCAGGAGCAAAAGGGAATAAGGCTTATATGATTGCTCCACAGAACACTCCTTGGAGAACAATTATGGTTAGTGATGATTCTAGAGATATTTTAGCTTCTAGAATGACCTATAATTTAAATGAACCATCGGTAATCGAGGATACTTCATGGATTCGTCCAATGAAGTACATTGGTGTTTGGTGGGAAATGATCACTGGTAAAAGTTCTTGGAGTTATACTGATGAACTCTCAGCGATCAATCTAGACACTGTGGATTATTCAAAAACGACTCCAAATGGTACTCATGGAGCAACTAATGAAAACGTAAGAAGATATATCGACTTTGCAGCGGAGAATGGAATCGATGGGGTATTAGTAGAAGGATGGAATACCGGTTGGGAAGATTGGTTTGGAAAGTCAAAGGATTACGTTTTTGATTTTGTGACTCCCTATCCTGATTTTGATGTAAAGGCTCTTAACGAGTATGCTCATCAAAAAGGAGTGGAGCTTATTATGCACCACGAGACTTCTGGATCTACCAGAAATTATGAGCGTTTTATGGATGAGGCCTATCAGTTCATGAACGATCACGGTTATCACGCAGTAAAATCAGGTTATGTTGGTGACATCATCCCAAGAGGAGAAAGACACTACAGTCAATACATCAACAATCACTATTTATACGCAATTCAAAAAGCAGCTGATTACAAGATCATGGTCAATGCTCATGAAGCTGTTAGACCGACTGGATTAGCGAGAACCTATCCAAATATGGTTGCCAATGAATCAGCGAGAGGAACCGAATATCAAGCGTTTTCTGGTTCAAATCCAAACCATACCACCATCTTGCCTTTTACAAGACAAATTGGAGGTCCTATGGATTACACTCCTGGGATTTTAGAACTCAATTTAGATATTGTAACTGGAGGTAAGAACAAGAATTGGATTCAAACAACCCTGGCTAATCAATTAGGATTATACCTTGTAATGTATTCTCCTTTACAAATGGCTGCCGATGTTGTCGATAGTTACATCAAATACGCCGATGCATTTCAGTTTATCAAAGAGGTTGGAATCGATTGGCAACAATCTGTTTATTTAGAGGCAGAGCCTGGAGCATACTTGACCATCGCTCGACAAGAAAAGGGAACAGGAAAATGGTTTGCTGGAAACAATAACGGTTATCACTCCAGAACAGCTACTGTCGATTGTGGATTCTTAGAGAAAGGGAAGAAGTATACAGCGACTATTTATAGAGATGGTAAAGACGCTGATTATAAAACCAACCCTATGTCTTATGTGATTGAGACTAAAACAGTCACTTCAAAGACAAAGCTTAAAATCTTTACTGCCGCAGGTGGTGGGTTTGGAATTAGCTTTGAGGAGAAGTAAGAAACTATAAGAATTTATAGAAGTTAAAAAGCCGCTCATTGAGCGGCTTTTATCATATTATTCCTATTGAAGAAATTCAGATGGTTTAAACAAATCACTGCTTTTGGACTTATCTTTAAAAGTGTATCGAACAGTAAAATTGATGAGGTAGTCAGCAAATGCTGCATCACCATTTCTAAAGTTTCCAGTTAGTTTCTGTGTTTCTAAATCCGTTACACTCTGAGGTCTAACTCTTTTAACTGCGATAGGAACACTTAAATTAAATCCGATTTGATCGATCATATAACTGTAACCAGGTTCAATAGATAATACATTTCCAGGTCTTCTAAATCCAGAACTTCCACCTAGAACATCTCGAACAGTAACACCTTCGAATCGCATTCCCATATACATGCTGTTGTGTTCATTTATCAGATAATTTGTAGATAAATTCACTGAGAATTGATCAGGGACAGACATAATTCGTTCATTGTTGAGAATAGAGCTCAAAGTTTCTCTAAATGTTCTAGTTCCGTTAACTTCTCTAGGATTAAATAGGTAAGATCCTCCTCCAGTTAGATAGAATTTTTCAGATAATCCGTAAACGAACTGAGTGTTTAGAATAAATCCAAAACCACCATCTCCTAACTGAATTGATTGGTCAACGGGACGAACCTCAGGAGCTCCATTTTCTCCTACATTGTAAAAGATATCAGTTGCTTTAAAATTTCCAGTGGGTAGTTTTAAATAGACTCCCACTAGTTGATTCCACTTTCGATCTTCATTGGCTTTGATCCAGTGTTGTAGCCCAACTCTCATATCACCTATACCTCTAGATGAGGTCAAATTTCGCTCGTTTCTTCCGTGTTCGTATAAAGAAGATCGAGTGTTGATTTGAGTTGGAATTCCAACGACTAAACTACTTGAGTTATTCAACCAATAGGTCATCGTGTACTCCCAGTTGTTTGAGTTGTTGATGACTTCTGTCTCGTTGGCAACTCGATCAGCATTTTCCTCACTCCCTTTAAAATGTCTAAAGGATTTGAAGTAGCGATAGTTCATGCCTAATTCAATGGTTCCTTTAGATCTATTTTGCCCTGAGATAGTTTCGCTAGAAGATCCAAAGTTTCTGATAGCGACGCATCCTTGGCTGTAAGCGACAAAATTAATCGCTGTAAATAGTATTATTAAACTGTATTTTAATGTGTTTGAGTTCATTTTTAATTTGATTTATTATGTTAGTTTTTTGACAATAGAATTCCTTCCCTTTAAATTTTTGAGATTAAAGAGTTTCCTATTTAAGATAGGAGGGGTTTGAATTACTAACTATAAATCGGAGGGGGTGAGGGGGGTGCTTCTAAAAAGCGAAATTTAGTTTTTAAATGATAGTTAAAATCATTTTTAGGATCACTGTCAGAAAGCTCCTTGGATAGTGTGATGGCCTCTGATTTTAAAAAGTCTTTGATGTGTACTAAAGTGATTTTACTATTTGAATGATCAAATCCTTGTAAACCATGAGATACTCCCCAACTTTGGGCGAGTTCTACTAATTTGTTTTTTTGCTTGTCAAGGACGTAGGAGACTTCTACAGTACCATTGTGAAAAGATTCATTGATGACCCTGTAATAAACACCATTCATTTGAAATCCATAATTGAGCTTTTTCACTTTAGGAACAGAGCTCATATATGGAAGATCTAACTGGTAAGAGATTTTATATACCCTTGAGGCATCTTCATTCACTACTTTAGCCTCCCATTGTTTGTCTATTTTGTAATCAATTGTAAAATAGAAAATATAGAAACCTAAATTATAGAGAATGAAGGAGAAAAGTAATATGTAGGATATACGCTTTCTCATTTCATATAAATAAGGCAGCAATATAGATTCTTTTGAAATGGAAGGAAGGGAATCTTCTGTTAAACTTATACTAATTAACTCTTAAAAATTGGTATCGAAATAGTCCTACAATGAAATAATCGATGCTACTAACATCCCTATTAATAAAACGAACATATAGAAACTTAAGACAATGGATAGTAATAGAAGTTTGAAAAATGTCTTGAGTAAAGATTGTTTGTAAAACAAGTATAGAGCTATATAGGGA
>DAIRFL010000109.1:0-6803 GCA_036795105.1 Flavobacteriaceae bacterium
TTTCATCTCCTTGGATTAGATTTGAATATACCACATCGCTCAAATCTGCTTGAGCATCTAATGTTCCGTCATACACCTTGTCTTGAGCCTTAAAACCATCGATATACAAATCAGCCTTGGTAATTTCCAATTGAGCTCCGCTGTATGAAATAGTGTAATTAGTGGAGTTAAATCCGCTGATTTCAAAATCGTAGGCCCCGACATCGATCGCCGATTGAGCCGGTTCGTTGATGACTAATGCTCCCGAAAGGTTAAATCGATCCTCTCCAGCAATAAAACCAGTGAATGTCAGGGGATAATTTTCATTGGGTTGACCGTCATAGATCTTACTAACATCCTGAGCGCTGATACTTAACGAAAGTGGATTAATAATTCCATCTGTACCGTTAAAACTCACAGCGCTAAGCTCGTAATTAGCCTTATCTACACCAATCAATTGAATGGCTGAAATAGCATAATTTATATTTGTTCCAGCGTTTGAACTCTGGTAAAGGCCGTCAAAAGTTGAACTGAGATCATCCCCTTCAATTAGTCCTTCTAAATTAAGCTTGTCGACAGTTAAGGTTCTATTGCCGTCATAATCTTTAGTCGGTTCAACTAGAGATGCCGTTATGGATTTAGGAAGCACTGTTAGGGATCCGGTAGTAATTATTGCACCAGAAAAACTACTGGAATTGACTTCTGCATCGGTTGTTTCTATGTCATAAGAGCCTACATTAATGTTGCCAGAAGTTGAATTCACAGAGGTTGAATTAGATTTAAGACCCAATTTAAATTGAACGGATCCTCCAATTCCGTCATTTAGGGTGTAAAATCCGGTCTGTTGATCAAAGCTAGGGGGATCTAAAGTAACCGCTTGAGATAATTGACTACTGAAATAAGATCCCTGTAAGGTATAGGATGGGGTTTGAGAGTAGATAATCGATTGTGAATCCACATCGATTACTAAGGCATCAGCAGGGACTATGGTAAAATCACCAGGGAGGTAGTTAATGCTATAATTTGTGGAACTAAAGCCTGAAGCGTTCAATACCGATTGGTATAATCCAGGCGTATCCACCTCAATATTCGACCTAGTAATTATTAAACTTCCGTTTAGATCAATTTCAGATTCACCGGCTACAAAACCACTATATGAAACTCCATTATATCCAACTGGATCGGTTTCTGTAACGAATTTTGAGTCATCTAGAGCGGTTATACTAAGCTGCTTTGGCGATATAACACCTGAGCCATCACTCCAGCTCAAACTGTAATTTAGAGCTCTAGCTCCACTGAGATCTACAGATCCTCTTATAATCAATCGATTTCCAGCTTGAGCACTGTCATATAGAGGTGTTCCAACAACAAACACATCATCTCCATTTACGAATGATCCAATTAACTCGTATGCAGTTCCTTGCATTATTTGATTGGTGCCATCGTAAGTCTTATCGATCCCAGATGCTCCATTAATCTCAATTGGTTTAGGGCTGATTGATGCCGAGGAAATCAACTGATCGCTTATAATATAATTTTCTAGATCTACCCCACTATAGGTAGTACTCAGATTGACCTTTTTGTCAACTCCTACATTTGAGTTTTCAAACTCAGCATCCACAACAATTGTAACATCATCGCCTGAAACTAGACCATTTAATACTAGACCTGTTAAATCTAATGTGGCTGCCGTACTTCCATCGTAGACTTTATCCAATGCCTTTATTCCAGATATTTCGAGAGATTTTTTGTTTACTACAAGGGTCATACTAGCCGAAGCTGCAATGTAATTTGCAGTTGCCTCTTGAGTCAAATCAACTATAAGGCTTCCTGTTCCAACTAAACTTAAATTCGACTGTTGAATTTGAGCAATAGCAGTATTTTGAGATTCAAAAGTAACTGCCCCTGTACTGGTGGAACTATAAGAAAGCTCTAAATCAGCAGCTCCATAGGTGAGCTCCACATCTTCAAAAACGATTAGGGGAGTTGCTTTTTGTACCACAATCGTAAAACTAGCAGTTGCAGAACTGTAATTTGATGTTTCTTCTTGTTGAACCTCAACAATAGTCGTTCCTGCTCCAACATTTGAAACGGTTGTTCCCTCAATTGAAACAACAGAAGGATCTAACGCATTATAGTTAATGCTTCCATTTGAGCTTGAACTGATATAATTCTCGTCTAACTCAAATGAGGAGTCCCCATAAGTAACTTCTATATCCGTAGTTGTAATCACTGGGGAGGCTTTTGAGACATAAAGAGTAGCTGTTACTTCTGATCCAAAATAATTTTGATCCTGTTCTTGAGTTAAAACAAGGGCGGTACTACCAGCTCCAACAATCACTAAATCTGTGCCACTTAAGCTTGCTACAGCAGGGTCTTCCACACTAAAGCTTATAGCTCCAAAGCTTGTCGAAGAATAACTTAAAGAAATGGAAGCAGTCCCATAGGTCGCAAAATGATCATCAAAGACAATCTCAGGACTGATTGCCCCAACACTAAGTGTGGCGCTGATTTGTGCCGCATTGTAATTTATGCTCTCTTCTTGAGAAACAATTATACTCGTAAAACCAGAACCGACAATACTCACTAATGAGCCCGATACGGTTGCAATACTGTTGTCTTCAATTTGATAACTTATTGCTCCACTGCTATTTGAAATTGCATTTAAATTAAAGTCAGGATCCTCAAAGGCGACTGCAATATCTGCAAGTTCTAAGATAGGGTCGTCTTTTAAAACAGTCAAGGTAGCAGTAAGGGTGGCAGCTTGATAATGTTCGTCTTCTTCTAATTGTGCTGTCAAGATTACTATTCCAGCGGAATTGATACTCAATGAACTTCCTACAATAGAAGCGATAGAAGGATCTGCAGATGAAAAACTAATCGATCCAGTACTCAAAGTAGAGGCCGTAAGATTGATGTTAGGATCGTTAAAAGTCGCTTCTAAGTCCTCAAAACTCAAGTCGGGGATCGCCTTTATAACTGTAATTGTAAAACTTGTAGAAGCGGCTAAATAATTGGCAGTTTCAGCTTGATTAATAGTTACTGTACTAGCTCCAACTTCTAGAGGACTGATCTGTAATTGAGCTTCATTATTAGCAAATGGGTTGGCACTAATTGAAGCAATAGCAGCATTGCTTAAACTTATACTGAGTACTCCATCACTTGTGCTTTGAACAATTGCACTAATATCATTTGATCCATAAACTAATTCTAAGTCGGTTGGAGGAACTAGTTGTGGAGCTATTTTATTAATCCTAACGGTAAAAGTAGCAGTCGTAGATGAATAATTTAAACTGGCGTCTTGTACAACTGTTACAAGAACCGTTCCTGCACCTAGAATACTAGCAGTTGATCCATCAATAGACAGTAACTCACTATTAGAAGAACCGAAGTTGAGCACACCGCTACTAGTGGCACTCAAAATTGCGTCCATAAGATCAAATTGATTTCCTAAATAATCGACTGTAAGATCCTGAGTCGTTATGCTGGCCTCTATGGGTGTAACCGTTAATAATATTGTATCAGTACTTTCCTCATAGGTCTCATCAGCTGATTGAACAACCGTCAAGGCTACGGTTCCTGCGTTCAGAGGGGTAATGGCTCCAGTATTTGCATCGATGGTAGCGATGGTCTCATCTGCAGAACTATAACTATAGCTCCCCGTTGAAGAGGTTTGTCCAATAGGAATGGTAAAAGAGTTGGATCCATAGGCTACTGTTTGATCTTCAGCCCAGTACAGGGTGTTGCCCAACGGCAATACAGTTAGGGTTGCAGTGATACTAGCAGCTGTATAGTTCGTCGAGGAGGCTTGAGATGCGGTAATGATCGCAGTTCCTACAGCTAAAACACCGATAAGTCTAGAACTTGAATCTATCGTCCCAATTGAAGTTGGGCTAATGGTATAGCTAAAAGTTCCTTCAGTGTTATTAGTCAAAGGAGCATCAATAGTAAAATCATCTTGATCTATATAAACGGTGTGGTCCTGAAAATAACTCAATGTCGTTAAGGTTGGATCATCATCTAAATTGGATAGCACAAAATCGGCCACATCTTCAGCAGTTAAATTGTCATATCCCGAATCTCCAGGAGCTTGAGGATCGCCACTTGTCAAGGTATAGCTTATGGTGCCGTCATCTATACTGTCATCTACACCATAAATTAGAACAGTAGTACTGAGTTGAGCGTTGGAGAGTGTAATGGTTGTCGACGTCACTACTTGGGTAGCACTAAAACTCCCTTCTGTACCATTACTGATTTCTAAAGGCAAGCTCAGTTCAATGTCATCAGTTAACAAAGTAGACAATAATCTTATAGTTAAACTAATACTAATACCCGATTCAGAAGTTTCAGACTCATTTAAGTCTATGTAAATACCTGGAGGATCCGTGTCTTGGTTAGACATGGTCACGGTGGGCATTTGTCCTCCATCGTAAAGCTCATCCACTGAAGAAACTGCTCCCGTAATTTGATAGGTTTGAGCACCATCTCTAACGGATTCTCCCTCAGATAAAGGATCGTCGATTCCAGTTAGGGTCACTGTTTGAGACACATTCCAGTTTGCTGTGGTGAATGTTAAAACAGTTTCGCTTAAAATAGCTTCTGTATCATCTGAAAGACTCAGACTGATGGTCACATCACCAGTGGGTTGCGAAGGCAAGACCACTTCAAAAGACCCCTGATCACCATCCTCGTCAGTAGAAGGATCTATTTCAGAAACTAAGGGAAGGTATCCTCTCAATACGACAACCGTATAGGTCCTAGTATTTATTTGGTTTTCGGCAACAACCTCAATATAATAGTTATTAGCTCCAGAATTTAAATTCAATGTAAGCGAACTTCCATTAGTATAAGTTTCTCCATTAATAGTTATACTAGCAACAGAACTCGAAGCAACTGCTGTCAAGAAAACTTGTTCTTGATCAGCTCCAACCAATGCTTGATACGTAAGTACGGAAGGATCCGTCAGGCTTAAATTTGTTTCAGTCACATCTAATGAAGCTAAATCTGCATTATCGTCTAAAACAGTAATCGTTGCCGTTGCTGTCTTTGTTTCAATTCCTCGAACAGCTGTCGCAGTAACCGTATAAGAATTTCCAGCTTCCACCATCGAAGAGTTGATCTCTAATAGCCATTGATTGATATTGATCGTCATTTGAGGATCCGATTCAGTATAAGTTTGGCCATTTAATTCAATCAATAGTGTATCGGATCCTCCTTGATCTCCTCCCCAAGTACCTGTTAAATTTATTTCAGTTGTGGGGAAGGTTCCTCCATTGATAGTTGGAGTGATCAATTCAATTAATTCATTTACAGAACTCGTAACTGTGACTCCTAAATCCTCCCATGTGGGAGGGTTACTACAATCAACATCCCCCTCTATCCCACCTATATCTCCATTAGGATTTTCACTTGTTGAAGTAAACACATACAAAGTGATAACACTTTCTCCTGTTATATTTAATCCATCAATATTTTGATTAACAAACTCAATTAAAGTTGTCTCTGATATTGCAAATTCCACCCAACCATCAATCTTGTTATCATCAGGTGCATCTAAATTTGTATCTGTAGTAAAATCACCACTTTCAACATTATATGTGGTTATAAATGATTCTCCATCTGGTGGTTCAGTATCCTCTTTTAACCAAGAAGTTGTGCAAGGACTTGTACCATCACCTGTATCAGGTAAATGCAAAGAAACTTCAATGTCGTTATTTTTTGTTTTAGCTTCAACAAATAAATCAGCTATCTTATCTCCATTGACATCAATTCCTAAATAGAATGAACTATTATTTGGCACTTTTCCATGCCTCGCTCGAAAATAATAAACAAACTCGGGAGCAGAAGAGCCTTCAAACAATATACGATCCCTTTGGGTTTGAAGCATAGGATTATTAGCGTCACCAACTAAATCAAGTGATTCTACTTGTGCTTGAGTATCATTAGGAGCATCAAAATTATCCCCAGTCAGCAAGGTATACCATGATAAGGTAGAATACAGAGGAAGATTGTTATTGTCAATTTGTGAAATAGAATTAACAGCATCCCCTACAAAAATTTCCCCTGAAACATTAGAAGTGATTCTTTCCCCTCGTTCATCAGAGATTACTACATAGTAATAACCCCAATTCGCTGTACTATTGTCCGGTGTATAAGTCGGTGAGGTTGCCCCACTAATTGGTGTTCCATCTACATTAGAGTTTTTTGAATTGACATACCACTGATAGGTAGGAGTTCCATCAATATCTGAATGTGTTACCGTTAGGGGTGTTATAGATCCGTCAATAGAAACTACTTGTTGTGTCGTTGAAGGATGGGAAAGGATTTCTAATTTATAGAAGGTAACTGTATTTGAATATTCAATAGCCCCATTCCCATCGACTACTTTTCTTCGGTAAAATACAGTGTGAAAAACTTGTCCATCATCTATCCCATTATTGTTAGCTCCTACAATTTCAGTCCAACTCGTATCATCGTGAATATCTTTTGTCTTTTCCCAATAATAGGTGTACCCTTGTATAGCTCCCTGGGCCTCCGATACATTTTCAATGACAGCATTGTAAGAAAAATCAAAATTGACAGCAGTTGCATTAATCCCACTAATTTGAATCCTTCCTCCAGTTAATTCAACTACTTTATTCTCTTTAGGAAAAGCTAATAGATTTCCTGTTGCGCTCATTGCCAAAAGCACAACCAGAAAGACTAGCTTTTGATTTATAGTAGTTAGTTTGAACATAACAGTATTGACTTACCTTATGGCTATTTGAAAGGTACGAAAATATCATATAGTAGTATGTAACATAAGTACATACCACCTAATTAAG
>DAIRFL010000110.1:0-6799 GCA_036795105.1 Flavobacteriaceae bacterium
ATTTTCAGCAGACTTTTTAATATTTCCCTGAGTGACGGAGTATAATTTGGATTCAGCCTCATCTAAAAGATCAAAAACATCGGTAGCATCTTCATATGCCGATTCGATGATTTCATTTGAAATCTTAATCAAAGATCGCTGAATATACTTTTGTAATATAATTCTAGAGTGGAACTCAATATGAGCAGAAGAAGCTACTTTTTGGGTTAAACTAACCAAATAATACTCCCCTCCTACAGATTCCAGTCTTCCATCGGTCTTTAATTGATCGGAAACGGTTAATAAGTCAATTGGATCTGAAGATTCGAAAAGTTTTACAATCGCCTCATAGATGTATTGATGGGATTGTTTATAAAATGCTTCTGGTTGAAGAATATCGATTACCTCATCGACACCTTTTTTATCAATCATCATTGCGCCAAGCACAACTTCCTCTAAATCAACGGCTTGTGGTGGAATTTTTCCTCTTTCTAAATTAACTAGAGAGGCTTTTGACAAATTTCGTTCTATGGTCGGCTGAATTTTTTCCACTGATGCTAATGTATACTTTTTTTGTTTTTGAATTCGATTTCTAAAGAGTTGGATATCAACCACTCTTTAACAATTTAACTGTTGATAAGTCAAAAATATTGTTTATAACCCTAAAAAAACCGACTTCAAAAAAGCCGGTTTTTTAAAATATGTTGATAATGAGCTAATTAGTCTTTGAAGGATCCCATATCGGTGTATTTATCCATACGAGATTGAACCAATTCTTTTGGTGATAATTTACTGAGTTCTTTAAAATGGCTCATGATTTTCTTTTGAACGATTTCAAAAGTTTTTTCTCTATTTCGATGAGCACCTCCTTCAGGTTCTTTGATAATCTCATCGATTAATTTAAGTTTTTTCATATCCGGAGCGGTGAGCTTTAAAGCGTCTGCTGCCTGTTCTTTGTATTCCCATGACCTCCATAAGATAGAAGAACAGGATTCAGGTGAAATAACCGAATACCAAGTATTCTCGAGCATTAGCACCTTATCTCCTACACCAATTCCCAAGGCTCCTCCTGAAGCTCCTTCTCCAATAATAACACAGATTACAGGAACCTTAAGGCGTGTCATTTCTAGAATGTTTCTAGCGATTGCTTCACCCTGTCCTCGTTCCTCTGCTTCAATTCCTGGATAGGCTCCTGGAGTATCTATTAAACTCACTACAGGAATTCCAAATTTTTCAGCTGACTTCATCAGACGAAGTGCTTTGCGGTATCCTTCTGGATTCGCCATTCCAAAATTTCTGTATTGTCTGGTTTTGGTATTGTATCCCTTTTGTTGACCGATAAACATAAAGCTCTGGTCTCCGATTTTTCCAAGTCCACCAATCATCGCCTTATCGTCTTTAACATTGCGATCTCCGTGTAATTCTAAAAATGAATCACCACAAATTGCTTTGATATAATCTAAAGTATAAGGACGGTCTGGGTGTCTTGATAATTGAACGCGTTGCCAAGCAGTTAGGTTTTTATAGATCTCTTTTCTTGTCTTGGAAAGCTTTTCTTCGATTTGCTTGCAAGTATCCGTAACATCAACATCACTTTCCTCACCAATGATTTTACATTTATCTAACTGGTCTTCAAGTTCTTTTAATGGCAATTCAAAATCTAAATACTCCATAATAAGTTCAATTGTAGTTGATTTAGTCTACAAATATATAACAATCTCCTATTCTAGACTTTGCTTTTGGCTTTTTTTAGACCAAAACTTCATCATCACATCTAAGACGACTGATATCAGTATTATAAGTGCCCCTAAGTAAAAAAGACCGGGCATCTTTTCACTGTCATCAAAGATGATAACTGCTAGAATGATACCGTAAATGGGCTCCATATTCAAGGTTAGAATAAGTGAATAAGGGGAAATGTATTTTAAAAGTTCTGTCGATGCTTGAATTGCATAGGCAGTACAAAATATTGCTATAATACTCACATAAATCAAATCCATTAAATCGATTCTGATAAGATCCAAACTAAGCTCTGAGTTAAATCCTAGAATGGCTGTCAGAAATAAAAAACCTATAAATAACTGCTGAACTACAAGTGCATTTGAGGGAACCTCTTTGATGAGTTGTCCATTGATCAGTGAGTAAATTGAGGAGAGTAAGGCTGCAATCAAGGCTGAAATAATTCCCATCACATACTCAAATTGAACCTCTAGTATAATAGCTAAGCCTATGATTACTAATAAGCCTAAAAGCAGTTCATAAAGGACTATTCTTCTCTTATACCACAGGGGTTCTAAAAGGGCAGTCATAAAGGCTCCTGTCGACATACAAGCCAGGGTTATCGAGACATTTGAAATCTTAATCGCATAAAAGAAAAAGATCCAATGAACTGCAATAGTAATCCCTGCAATAGCAGAAATGAGTTGGAACTTTTTAGGAATTCTAAGTGATTTTTTTCGAATTAAAGTATATAAAAACAATACTAGTGAAGCTATTCCAAGTCGATACCATACCAATTCTAAAGCTCCAAAGCTAATCAGCTTTCCAAGTACTCCTGAAAAGCCCCACAAAAGCACAATAAAGTGCAATTCTATAAAGTGTATGGATTTAGCGTTTTGCATTATTTAATAGAACGATTCCCAGAAGCGCAAATAACAAATTAGGAATAAAGACTGCTAAAAATGGAGACAGTCCTGATTGAGTTGCGAGGGTCCCAAAAACCCGATCAAAGAAGATATACATAAAGGCTACCAATACTCCTATTGCAAGATTTAACCCCATACCCCCTCTTCTTTTAATCGCAGAAACTGACACTGCTATAATGGTTAAAATAAAGATTGAAATGGGTAAAAACCATCGCTTGTATCGCACTAGTAAATAAGTGTTGATATTAGCAGCACCTTTGGCTTTTTGTTCCTTGATAAACTGATTGAGTTCACTTAGGTTTTTCGTTTCAGCGATATAAGAGACCGGTGTGAGATCTGATATTTTAAAATTTAAGACCGTATCTAGAGTAGCTTTATTTTCAATAAGAGTTATACTGTCTAAGATGGTTCTCTTTTGATAGGTAGTCATTTGATAGGTGCTGTCAGACTTTTTATAACGAATACTAAATGCAGAAATTTTATAATCTAGCTGGTCGTTTTCATCAAAGTGTTCCAAGGTGAAATTATATCCCCTTGCCCTCACAGGATCATAGCTGCTTACATAGACAAATTCATTTTCGGAAATTTGATTGTAGACATTGGTAGATATGGTTTGCAAATTCTTGGATCCAAGGTATTTGTGATAGAATTCGTGATATCCTTCACTGGCCTTGGGCACCACAAACATCACTAAGACAAACATCAGTGAAGCCACCAAAGAAGCACCTATTAAATAAGGTTTTAAGAACCTTTTAAAGGAAATCCCAGAACTGAGCAGGGCTACAATTTCAGTTTGAGAAGCTAATTTAGAGGTAAAGAAAATAATCGATAGACTCAAAAATATGGGCATCAGAATGGATCCAACATAAAGTGTGAAATTCCAGTAATACTCTAAAATTTCAGCGATCGGAACCTCTTTTTCGATCATTTTACCTACTTTTTCTGCAATGTCAATCATGATTCCAATCGGAATAAACAAGAGCATCATTCCTAAAAAAGTAAAGATATATCGCTTTAATATGTACTTATCGATGAGTTTCACTACAATCGCTTGTCCATTTGTTTAACCATTTGATCTTTCCAAGTTCTAAAATCACCTTCAATAATGTGTTTTCTAGCTTCTCGGACTAACCAAAGATAAAAACCTAAATTGTGAATAGTGGCAATTTGTTTTCCTAAATATTCATTAGCTGCAAAAAGATGTCTCAAATAAGCCTTTGAATATTCAGTGTCAACAAAGGTAATTCCCATGGAGTCGATGGGTGAAAAATCATCTTCCCATTTTTTATTTTTTATATTGATGGTTCCATGAGCGGTAAAGAGCATCCCATTTCTAGCATTACGAGTAGGCATTACACAGTCGAACATATCGATTCCCAATGCGATATTTTCCAAAATATTGATAGGGGTCCCTACTCCCATCAAATACCTGGGTTTGTCCTCTGGTAAGATTTCACAAACCACATCGGTCATCGCATACATCTCTTCTGCTGGCTCTCCTACTGAGAGTCCTCCAATAGCATTACCAAAGGCTCCTGCATTGGCGATATACTCTGCAGATTGACGCCTTAAATCCTTATAGGTTGATCCTTGAACAATTGGGAAAAAAGCCTGGTCGTAATCGTATTCCAAAGGAGTCTTATCCAAATGGGCGATACAGCGATCCAACCAACGATGGGTCATATGCATGGATCTTTTGGCGTAATTATAATCGCATGGATAGGGGGTGCATTCGTCAAAAGCCATGATGATATCCGCTCCGATAACTCGTTGGATTTCCATCACATTTTCAGGAGTAAATACGTGATAGGAACCATCGATATGAGATTTAAATTTCACCCCTTCCTCCTTGATCTTTCTGTTATTAGACAAGGAATAGACCTGATAACCTCCACTGTCTGTTAAGATGTTTCGGTCCCAATTCATAAACTTGTGTAATCCACCAGCCTGTCTGATAATTTCCGTCTTGGGTCGCAAATACAAATGATAGGTATTTCCTAAGATGATATCGGGATTGATTTCTTCTTTTAACTCTCGTTGGTGTACTCCCTTTACTGAAGCCACCGTTCCAACAGGCATAAATATCGGTGTTTCAATAACACCGTGATCAGTAGTCAACTTCCCAGCCCTGGCCTTGGAGTTTTTATCGGTATGTTCTAATTTAAAATCTAGCATATAAACAACAAATATAACTAAGAATAGCCTATTGAAAGACCCTTGTAAAACATTTATGACAATTCACTAAAAATCAGTTGATAAAAACTAATAAGTATGCTTGTATTCCTATAATAATGAGGTTACATTTGTGCTAAATTTTTAACCACATAAAATGCCTAACACTCAAGAATTTCAAGATTTAACCACTCAGGTTCGAAGAGACATCCTGAGAATGGTTCACAAAGTTAATTCTGGACACCCTGGAGGATCATTGGGATGTGCAGAGTTTTTAGTTACCCTCTACAATGAAATCATGGACTTAAAACCTGGTTTTGATATGGATGGCATCGATGAAGATGTCTTCTTTTTATCAAACGGTCATATCTCACCTGTATTTTACAGTGTGTTAGCTCGAAGAGGTTATTTTCCAGTAGATGAATTGTCTACTTTTAGATTATTGGACTCAAGATTACAGGGTCACCCAACCACTCACGAAGGGCTTCCAGGAGTGCGAATGGCATCTGGTTCTTTAGGACAGGGGCTTTCTGTAGCTCTAGGAGCTGCTGAAGCAAAGAAGTTAAACAATGACCCACATCTTATTTATTCACTTCACGGTGATGGAGAATTACAAGAAGGTCAAAACTGGGAAGCGATTATGTACGCTTCTGCAAAAGGAGTTGACAATCTTATTGCTACAGTAGACCTAAATGGTAAACAAATTGATGGACCTACTGACGAAGTCTTGAGTATGGGAGATTTAAAAGCTAAGTTTGAAGCTTTTGATTGGACCGTATTAGAAGTCAAAGAAGGAAACAATATTGAAGCCCTTATCGAAGGATTAAAAAAGGCTAAAAGTTTAACAGGTAAAGGAAAACCTGTATGTATTCTCATGGAAACTGAAATGGGGAATGGTGTTGACTTTATGATGCACACTCACGCATGGCATGGAAAGGCTCCTAATGACGAGCAATTAGCTTCTGCACTTGAACAAAACAAAGAAACTTTAGGGGACTACTAATAAAATGAGCATGAAAGAATATACCTATACAGAAAAAAAAGACACTCGATCTGGTTTTGGAGCTGGATTAGAAGTATTGGGTCAAACCAATCCAAATGTAGTAGCACTTTGTGCTGATTTAATTGGATCTCTTAAAATGAATGCCTTTATCGATCAGAATCCTGATCGTTTTTTCCAAGTTGGAATCGCTGAGGCAAATATGATTGGTATGGCTGCTGGTCTTACTATTGGAGGTAAAATTCCTTTTACAGGAACTTTTGCTAACTTTTCAACTGGTAGAGTTTACGATCAAATTAGACAGGCAGTTGCCTACTCAGGTAAGAACGTAAAAATATGTGCATCTCACGCAGGACTAACTCTTGGAGAAGATGGAGCAACGCACCAAATCTTAGAAGACATCGGACTGATGAAGATGCTTCCTGGGATGGTGGTAATCAATCCATGTGACTACAACCAAACAAAGGCTGCGACAATTGCTATAGCTGATTATCAAGGACCTGTTTACCTTCGTTTTGGTAGACCTGGAGTCCCTAACTTTACTCCTGCTGATCAAACATTTGAAATTGGAAAAGCCATCCAGTTACAAGAAGGATCTGATGTAACTATTATCGCTACTGGACATTTAGTTTGGGAAGCATTAGAAGCTGCAAAAGCCCTTAACGAAAAAGGTATCGCTGCCGATGTGATTAATATTCACACCATCAAACCATTGGATGAAGAAGCGATTATCAAATCTGTTAAGAAAACAGGATGTGTAGTAAGCGCAGAGGAACACAACATCTTAGGTGGTCTTGGTGAGTCAGTTGCAAGAACTCTTGCTACCAACTTCCCTGTACCTCAAGAATTCATCGGAACCAATGATACATTTGGTGAAAGTGGAACTCCTGCACAGCTCATGGAGAAATACGGATTAAACGCTGAGGCAATTGTCAAAGCTGCTGAGAAAGTAATCTCTAGAAAATAATTTGTACCTTTAAGTAAGGACTTTAAAACTACACAC
>DAIRFL010000111.1:0-6773 GCA_036795105.1 Flavobacteriaceae bacterium
ATGGAAAGGTCATTGCATCCATGCAGCGTCAAGCTGAAAAAGGAGAATTTAGAGCGAATATTCACCAAGGAGGAAAAGCTTCACTTGTGAAAATAACTCCTGAAGAGCGAAGACTGGCAATCAAAGCGGCGAAGGTACTAAACCTTGCAGTTGCTGGAGTGGATATCATTCGTTCCAACAAAGGTCCTCTACTGCTGGAAGTTAATTCTTCACCTGGTTTAGAAGGAATAGAAAAAGCTACCGGAGTCGATATTGCCAATGGAATGATTCAGGCAATCGAACGCAAACTAAAGTATTCTAAGAATTAAGAGTTCTTAAGGAATCTAACATCAGTTGGGTCGTCTTCTTTAAATCGAACCGAGGATTCCAATTCCAATCGGCTTTTGCATCAGAATCGTCCACATCACTTGGCCAAGAATCGGCAATAGGCTGTCTAAAATCTGGTTGGTAGGTACAATTGAATTCAGGAAGATGTTCCTGTATACTCTTTTCCATATCAGCAGGACTGATACTCATAGATCCTATATTATAGGCCTTACCTCTTTGAGCCTTATCTGAATTCATCAGTTGAAGGGTTGCATCGATAGCATCGTCCATATACATCATAGGAAGGGTGCTATCTGCTTTTAGATAAGATTTATAAGTTCCCTGTTCCAAGGCTTCTTTATAGATGGCAATAGCGTAGTCAGTGGTACCTCCTCCTGGAGCAGTTTTCCAACTGATGAGTCCTGGATAGCGAATGCTCCTTATATCGACATTGTATTTTTCACAGTAGTAGTTGCACCAATGCTCACCGGATAATTTACTAATTCCGTAAACTGTATTGGGTTCGATGATTCCTTGTTGAGGAGCGACCTCTGGGGTATCTGGTCCAAAGACCGCAATACTAGATGGCCAAAACACTTTTGATATTTTCTGTTCTTTGGCGAGGTTGAGAACATTAAAGAGGGAATTCATGTTTAAATTCCAAGCTTTCATCGGGAACTTCTCAGCGGTTGCACTGAGCATTGCTGCCATGAGATAAACTGTGTGAACCTCGTAATGAGCTATGACATCTTCTAATGCACTATAATCGGTTGCATCGATCAGCTCAAAGGGTCCTTCCCCTAATTTGTTGTCTTCAGGAGGTCTAATATCACTGGCGACTACCTTGTCGTTTCCGAGTTGTTTTCGCAGTCTAGTGACGAGTTCTGTGCCAATTTGTCCACAGGCGCCAAGAATGAGGGTTCTATCTTCCATACAATGGGATAAAGGGTTTTTTAATTAAGAGTAAATGTATTAAAAATTTGTACCTTGAGCCTATGAAAAAATGCATTTTTTTAGGTTTAATAGCAGTGTTAATGTCCTGCCAGAATCCCACTAAAAAGAATGAAACTCAATCCTTAAAACAGGAGTTTGTCATTGGTTTAGATTCGCTACCAGAGATCCAATCAAGGGAATTTAGCTTTAAAGATTCCACTCTTGTATGGGAATCTCTAAGTAATTTTCACAATCGATTAGAGGGTTTTTGGGAGGTGAGTTCTATAGAGGATTTACGCTTGCTCAATGAAGAGCTCATTGAATTGGAAGAACTCCTAGAAACTTCAGAAAAACCAGAACTCTTTGATACCGACGCAGTCAATAGCCGTTTAATTCTCATAAAGACTTATTTGCAGCAGCTTCACGCCTATATTGAACTAG
Organism: Flavobacteriaceae bacterium; assembly: GCA_036795105.1. Classification (GTDB taxonomy): domain Bacteria; phylum Bacteroidota; class Bacteroidia; order Flavobacteriales; family Flavobacteriaceae; genus MAG-120531. The sequence continues at coordinate 1,681 of DAIRFL010000111.1, forward strand.
ACAAAGAACTTCACCAAGCAGTCGTTCAAATACTCGAAGCCCATCAATCCTTACTAACTAAATTGGAACTTATTGAAAAAAATTCCAATGCACCAAAAATATCTCAAGATGACCTGGAATAAAAGTTTAATTTGTCTCCTCGTATTTATTGGCTCAATGGGGGCCTTTGCACAAAACTCAAAAGAAGAAGCATCAGAACAATTAGATCGCTGGCACAAAGCGGCCGCAGAAGCTGATTTTAACACTTATTTTGATCTGATGGTAGCGCCTGGAGTATTTGTGGGAACCGACGCGACAGAACACTGGGATTTAGAATCCTTTAAGCGTTTTTCAAAACCTTATTTTGACAAGGGAAAAGCCTGGAGTTTTACTCCCATAGAACGACATCTGTATCTTACCGATTCAAATAACACCGCCTATTTTGATGAACTCTTAGAAACCCATATGGGTATTTGTAGAGGTTCAGGAGTGATGCGCTTAGATAATGGGAAATGGAAAGTAGCACACTATGTGCTTTCAATAGCCGTTCCCAACGAGAATGTGGATGAGCTCAACAAACTCAAAAAAGAGACGGATTCCTTATTGATTGAGCGATTAAAGAAGAACTACTAAAGTTCTTCAGGCTTTTGTTCTTCAGCTTGTAATCTAGACTCTAAGGCCTGCTTACTCAAACTAGCTAAATTAAAATTAGGAGCTATTTGAAGCGCCTGATCGATATAGTCGATTGCGGAAGCGATGTCTTGTTTGTCAATATTAAAAGTATGCAGTCCTTTTAGGTGTAATAAGGCAGCTTTTAGAGGAACCTGATAGGGTTGTTGTCGTTCGTAAAAGGCATACATCATTTGATCGTCTACAGTTTTGAGTCCCTTTTCAATATTTTTAATAGCTCCCTCATTATCTCCAATTTGAATTTTTAAATCAGCGATCTCGTAGTCTAAAAACGCAGAAGGTTTTCTCTTGCTTAACAATTCGTATTGAGCAATAGCTCGTTGAGGGTCATTAAGTGCCTTAAATGAAGAGGCTTTTATTTGAAGTGCCAAATCACTATCTCCTGGATTTTCTTCGATTCCGATAGTGTTTAGCGCTTGAATATGTTGATTATTGCTAGCATAAACATAGGCCAAGGTGTCCTTTCTAAACTTATTGGGCTTGAGGATGTTTAAATGAGTTAAGGCATTGATGATCCCTTGAACATCACCTTGAGTTTTCATTTGATCGTAATAGTTTTCATAATGCTTGATGAGCCCTTCACCTGATTGAGCCATAAGCCCTAAAGGAAACAACAATACTATTGATAGAATTCTTAATTTTTTCATCACTATTGATTTTAGGTAAATGTAAAAAAATGATTGAATAATTGTTCTAAATTAAGCATCCTTGTGATTCTTTTAACGATTCCAAGATTGTTTAATTGGATTTTTTTTTTAAATTGTTAAGTCCAAAACCAAACGACCATGTCAACAAAATCTACAACTGAAAAGAAAGTGACGGATGCCCCTATCTTAGTGTCAGACTATATGACAAAGAAATTAATCACCTTTACATCGGATCAATCCATCCTAGAGGTAATGGAGGTATTTGCTAAAAATCACATCTCAGGAGGACCTGTTATTGATGCAAGAGGAGCTATTGTAGGTATTATATCCGAAGCTGATTGTATGAAGCAAATTTCTGAAAGCAGGTACTTTAATATGCCTATTTTAGAAAAAAGTGTAGAGACCTATATGACCAAGGATGTTGAAACCATCGACAGCGATAAGAGTATCTTCGACGCAGCAACTATTTTTGCAGTCAATGGTAGAAGGAGATTACCCGTGATCGATGTCAAGGGTAAGTTAGTCGGTCAAATCTCTCGAAAAGATATTGTTGTAGCAGCGCTTAAACTGAGCAGTAACAATTATAAATAAGATTCTTTTGTAACGATAATCAATTGTCTGTGATCTAGTTTTAAATAACCGAGATCGTAGACAAAATAATAAGTTTTACCTTGTTTTGTGGTATAGGTAGAGGTAACTAAATCAAAACTAAATCCTGCAGTCGATAGTTGTATAGCTTCCATTCGTTTATTCTTAAATGAGGATTGAAACTCTTTTAGAATTCTGTAATTTTTTCTGAGTTTATTGTGAGTGGAACGCATCAGATTATTAAAGTCTTGATTGAGTTCATTGTTATAGGTGTTTCTACAGGAATCACTACAGAATTTCTTATCGATCCTACCGATGACTCTATTCCCACAATACAAGCAATTTCGTTCTTTAACAGATACCATATCATAAAAATAATGATATAATTAATGGACTGCTAGGTCTTTCGATAAATGGAATTTAAGATTGATTTTTACGGATCTTTATTTTCTGAGATATGTCATGTTATATCAGTTCATATAGCTTTATCTTGTATAGCGTTAACATCATTTTCCACAGACTCATTGTGGGGAACCCTAAATAAATCGACATGAAAGTATTCGATGACAAACACATTAAAAATTTAGCCATTGTTGGAGCTTCGGGAAGCGGTAAGACGACTCTTGCCGAAACCATGCTTTACGAAGCCAATCTCATCAACCGAAGAGGAACTGTTGAAAACAACAATACTGTTTCTGATCACTCTGACTTAGAACACGAAAAACAAACCTCCATCTACGCTACTCCACTGCATACCGAGTGGAGGAATTACAAAATCAATATAATCGACACTCCTGGAAAGGATGATTTTGTAGGTGAAATTATCACCTCGATTCGCATAGCGGATACCTCACTTGTTCTGATAAATGCTCAACACGGGGCAGAAATAGGAACAGATCTCATTTGGAATTACGTAGACAAATACGCTAAGCCCGTCATTTTTGCAATCAATCAACTCGATCACAGAAATGCCAACTTTGAACACAGTTTTGAAAGTATCAAGAGTCATTATGGAAACAATGCTGTTTTAATGCAATACCCACTTTCAACAGGAGAAGGCTTCAATGCCATCATCGATCTATTAAAAATGACGATGTATAAATTTTCTCCAGAAGGAGGAAAGCCTGAAAAACTCCCAATTCCTGAGGACCAATTGGAAAAAGCAAATGCGCTACACAATGAATTAGTTGAAAAGGCGGCTGAAAACGATGAAGACCTCATGGAAATTTATTTCGAAAAGGGAAATCTCAATGAGAATGAACTCAGAAAAGGATTAAAAATAGGAATGATGAAACACGAAGTCTTTCCTGTTTTTTGTCTTTCTGGTCTAAGCGATATGGGATCAGGTAGATTGATGGGCTTTATTGATAATGTCGCTCCTTCAGCTGTGGAAATGAAGGCTGAGCCAACCATTGATGGAAGCGGAATCGAATGTGATTCAAAGGGAAAAACAGTGCTGTTTATGTTTAAAACGCTCTATGAGCAAAATGTAGGTAAGCTGTCGTTTTTTAAAGTAATCTCAGGAGAATTAACATCGGGTGCACATTTAAAAAACACCAACAATGGACAAACAGAGCACATTCACCAATTATTTATAATGGATGGAAAGAACCGAAATCCAGTTGATAAATTAGTAGCTGGAGATATTGGTGCTACCTTAAAGCTCAAAGACACAGATACGAATCACACGCTCTGTGATCCATCATTAGAGGTGACCATAAAACCGATATCCTTCCCAGAATCGAGGTATAACGTTGCTATTTTTGCTGAGAACAGTAATTATGAAGAAAAAATGGCAGAGGGATTACGCAAGATTCACGAAGAAGATCAAACCTTAATTGTCGATTACAATAAGGAGTTAAAACAACTTATTTTAGGGACTCAGGGTGAAATGCACCTGTCGGTTATCGAGTGGAAATTAAAACACGATTACAATATTGATGTGCGTTTTGAAGCTCCGAGAATTGCCTATAGAGAAACCATTCAAAAATCTGCAAATGCCACCTATAAACACAAAAAACAATCGGGTGGTGCGGGTCAGTTTGCCGAAGTAGTCCTCAAGGTTGAACCTTATTACGAAGGAGCAGAAGATCCTGAAGGATTTAATATTAGAGGAAAGAAAGAATTTGACTTAAAATGGGGTGGTAAATTAGTCTTTTACAACTGTATCGTTGGAGGAGTTATCGACTCTAGATTTATTCCAGCTATTCAAAAGGGAATTTTAGAAAAAATGGAAGATGGCCCACTTACAGGATCTTATGTAAGAGATGTTCGAGTAATTGTATACGACGGTAAGATGCACGCTGTGGATTCCAATGATATATCCTTTAAGATTGCAGGTGGGTACGCCTTTAAAGATGCCTTTGTCAATGCAAATCCCAAATTGTTAGAGCCGGTACAAGACCTGATGGTTCAAGTCCCAGAGGAACAGATGGGGGATGTGATGACTGACTTGCAAACAAGAAGATCTATTATCCTCGGAATCGAGGCTAAAGGGAAGTATCAATTAATTAAGGCAAAAACTCCTTTGTCTGAATTGAGTAAGTATACGACATCCCTTAGATCATTGACTCAAGGAAGAGCGAGCTTTACTGCAAAGTTTTCTGAATTTTCAGCAGTTCCATCAAGTCTACAGGAACGACTGATTAAAAATCATCAGAAAAATCAAGATGAATAAAAGTCGTTAGTTAAATGTATGGACCCGGTAAGTAATCTTGCCGGGTTTATTGTTTAGAGCCGACAGCAATTAATTACAATTAATTGTATTCGAAAGTAAGCACTTAAAACCCGAATCACATACAGTACTACCTCTATGTTTGTGCTGTTGAAGGTCAACTCTTTCAATAGTATTAATTGTTTAACATTAAAATTTAGTATGATGAATGCACTTAGAAACAAAGTACAGTTAATTGGAAATTTAGGACACGATCCTGAAATTGTTGAATTGGAATCTGGAGTTCCGTTAGTTCGCTTTTCTTTAGCGACCAAAGAAGTCTATAAGAACTCTGAGGGAGAGAAAGTGGAAGAAACCCAATGGCATCCAGTTGTCGCTTGGGGGAAGACTGCAGAAATTATTCAGAATTACGTGAGTAAGGGACAGGAAATTGCGCTCGAAGGAAAACTGGTTCACCGATCTTATGAAACCGATCAAGGAGAAAAACGCTATATCACCGAAGTAAAGTGCCAGGA
>DAIRFL010000112.1:0-6773 GCA_036795105.1 Flavobacteriaceae bacterium
TAATTAGAGTGAATTAGTTCCTCTATTTCAGTTTGAGATAAGGAGGCAATCTTTGAGATTTTTAAATTCTTATCGATTAATAATTTAATGTTTAATAAGAATTTTAAATCATCTAGAGTATAGTAACGAATGTTTGTTTCCGTACGTTGTGGGGTGAGAATGTGATATCTCTTTTCCCACATACGTATGGTTCCCTTCTCAATTTCACTAAGATTGGATAACTCTTGTATTGATAAGAGTTGCTTGGTGAATTCTTTTTTCATCATTAAAAATCTATTACAAATCCTATTGTTGGTATTATTTTTTTTGAATCAGAACTCGCATTTACTAAGACTGGATTTTGATTGTCATCGCTTATTAATGCGTACTGAGGAGCTTGAGGAATTTCACTTTTAAGTGCATTTTGAAGTTCCATATAGAAATCAATAGTATTTCTTTTGTTGTTCCACTTTTTGTCGATTCGAATATCCATTTGACTAAAGTTTTTTAATCGACTCGTTTTTAAACTTTGATAGTCATAGGATATGATAGGGTAATTTTCAAGTGTTTTTTCAGTGTCAATAACTGCAAATGGAGTCTTTCCAGCAAATCGATAACGCATACTGAGGTTCCAATTCTTTTTGAGTGCGTAGCCTCCTGTAAAGGACACTAAATGTCTGCTATCCCAAGCTGAAGGCAGAAATTCATTAGTGCCGTTGTCAAATAAGGAATGGAAGTAAGTATAGGATAAGATTCCATAACCTCTATCTATAAATTTTTGTTGAAGCATGAGCTCCATTCCATAGGATATACCACGACCGATATAATCGACAGCTTCATCTCCTAGAATTTCAAAATCACCACCTTTATTGGCAAGTGAAACATTGTCATTTATCGAAACAGGGTAGTTGCTGTACTTTTTGTAAAAACCTTCTATTGAAAACAACAGAGCAGTATCTAAATAGCTCTCATATCCCAATACAAAGTGGTCACTCTGAGTGAATTCAAAATTATTTGAATTGACAAGTGTATTGTTTTCTTGATATCCTAATACAGTAAGTGGAGGCAATTTAAAATACCTTCCAATACTTGAATTGATCTTAGATTTTGCTCCAATGTGATAACTCAAGGACATTCTAGGGGATAGAGCTGTTTGATTCGATTGATTGTAATTGGTGTGATCGAGTCTAAAACCAGCTGAAACATCTAATTTATTATCGAAATAACTCGTAGAAGCTTGTGTATAAACCCCATTCTGAAAAAAGTTAAGTGATTCAAAATCATAGTTGTTTAAAGCGGTTTCCAACTGGTGATGGTAGGTGATGTTTTTGATGTTTCCTCCAGTGACCAGCTTGTATTTATCTATATAAAAGCTAGCGTTATAACGAAGTTGAAAATAGTGCTCATCAAAAAGGTGACTGTAAAGAAGTCCTGTTTGATTCACATTGTCATTGTATCTTGAAAAGTTATTAAGCTTGTTGTTATAGCTCAGTGAGAGCAAACTGTTTCCTCTAGTTTTGGAAAATTGTCGCTTCCAGTTAACCCCAATATTATTGGTGTTTTGTTCGATAAATGGTACTTGTTGTGCAGATGCCAATTGATCTAATAAGTCAGTTTCTGGAGCTTCAACACTAAACTCATCGATGGAACCTAATCCGATGATGTTAATTTCATTGCGTTGATCTATTTTTTTAGTAATCTTAAATTGGTAATCCCAATAATCAGGACGAATGGGTAAACCAATTAATTGAAACAAGAACTGAAGGTAACTTCTTCGAACGGAAGCTATAGCAGTTATTGGATTTTCTTTAGCTGTATCAGTTATAGGTCCCATAAATGTCAGTGCTGTTTCACTTGCTCCTACACGAATATTGTAGTGTTTTTTATCTGTTGGAGCTTCACGCTGTTTAAAATTTAATACACCTGAAAGCGCATTGTCAGTAGAGGAGAGAAACGAAGAGGTGTTTAGAGTAACTTCGTCTATAAACGATACATTAAGCATCCCAGCAGGCCCCCCTGAGCTTCCTTGAGTGCTAAAATGATTAATGGCGGTGAGTTCTATTCCATCCATGAAGTAGACTACTTCATTAGGAGCTCCACCGCGAATAATTAAATCATTTCTAAAACCACCTATTGAAGGAGCAACACCCGGCAATGATTGAGCTACTCTTACCACATCGTTATTTCCTCCAGGGTAATTGGCAATTTCTACTGCAGAAAGAGTTTGAGTAGATAAAGGAGTCTCCTTTTTTCGATAATTGAAGTAATCTTTAAGCTCGACACCATCTAATTGGTTAAGCTGTGGTAAAAGTTCAATATTGAGATCTTGTGTTCCTGTAGACTGAATTAAGATATTGTAACGAGTAAAGGTTGAATATCCTAAAAACCGTACTTCCAAACTGTAGTTATTAGGAGGAATGGATTCCAATACAAAATAGCCGTTTTTATCAGTAATTGTTCCGTAGTCAGTATTGATAAGTACAATTGTAGCGCCCTCAAGTGGCTCTCCAAATACATCTCTTACATAGCCACTTAATCGACCGTTGTTTTGAGCGAAAGCAGTAGAAAATAGAATTGAAAACAGAACAAGTAATACTGTTGAGTTTATTGATTTCATTAGGAGTTTTTTAAGGTTGACATTCCGCCATCGATATGAATAATCTGTCCAGTAACCCAGGAAGCATCATCGGAAAGTAAGTGTACCGCAGTTGCAGCAATTTTCTTGGGATCTCCAATTTGTTGAAGAGGATTTCTGCTTTTAGCTGCATCTAATTTGCGATCATTGTTTAAAAACTTGTCAGCTAGTGATGTTTGGGTTAGGGAAGGAGCTATAGCATTAACTCGGATTCCAGGAGCAAGTTCAGCAGCAATAGATCTTGTAAAGCCTTCAACGGCTCCTTTTGCAGCGGCGATTGAGGCATGAAAAGGCATTCCAATTGAAACTGCGACAGTGCTAAAGAACAAAATACTAGCCTGACTCGATTTTTTAAGCCTAGGTAAGATCGCTTGGAAAAGATGAACCATAGCAAAGAAGTTGATCTCCATATCCGATTGAAAACTATCTTGTTTGAGATTGGAAATTAGTTTTAAGTTAATCGAACCCGGACAGTATACAAATTGATCAATGACCTCTGGTAATACATCTAAATCCAATTGATCAACAGTTACATCAAAAGGAATGTGAGTGATATTTAAACCAGCTAAATCTTCAGCAGTTCTAGATAAAACATATACCTTATTATTATTGTATAGTTGTTTGGTGATTTCTAAACCGATTCCTTTACTTCCTCCTACAATTACTGTGTTTTTCATAATTAGTTATTATTGAATAATTCATTTAAAACTTTGGTTCTGTAATCAAATATATCTTTGAGTTTATTTTTGACATAAATGATATGAGCGAGTTTACCTAGAATTCCAAAGGGTAGTTTGTAATCGAGTATATCCTCCATTAGAACTCCATCCTTTGTTTTAGTAAAAAAATGCTTGTGATGCCAAAACTTATATGGCCCAAATCGCTGTTCATCTATAAAGTAGTGGCGATCTTTTACTTGAGTTAGTTCTGTAACCCACTCCATAGGTAAATTGAATACAGGTGAAACAGTATAACTGATAACTTGACCTGCAAAAGCTTTTTTATCTGCACCTGATTTTATCTTAAACCCCATATAGTCTGGTGTTATTCTTTGCAAATTCTTAGGATTTGAGAAGAATTCCCAGGCCTTATCTAAGTCACAATTTAAATGCTGTTTTCTATAAAGTCGATACATTGTTTAATATTTTGATTAAAAAGTTGAACAAAAGTAAATATATTTTTATATTTGTGCAATATTTATTCTAAAAAGTTAAACAAAAGTGAAAATAACAGTCTACAGAAAAGAACACTTTAATGCAGCACATCGCTTGCACAATCCTGATTTAAGTAATGATGAAAACGAGAAAATCTATGGTAAGTGTAATAATAAGTACTATCACGGTCATAATTATGAATTAGAAGTAGGAGTAAAGGGAGAAAATGATCCACTCACAGGATATGTGATTGACATGAAAATTCTTTCAGAATTAATTAAGACTTACGTATTGGATCCCTTTGATCACAAAAATTTAAATGAGCAAGTTGAAGAATTTAAAACATTAATCCCAACTGCTGAAAATATAGCAGTTGTTATCTATAATAAATTGAGGCCTCATATTGATCCTTCAAAAGAATTAATCATTACGCTTTATGAAACACCTAGAAACTATGTCACTTATGCAGGATAAAGAATTATTAATCGATCAACTATCAGCCGAAGAAATCGGAGACAATCATTTACTAACATCCTTAGAAACCCCAATGGTTGAAACGGCATTTAATATTTCAGATGCTGAGAAAAAGGATCGTATTCAATTCCATTTCGCAGAAATCATGAAAACCTTAGGTTTGGATTTATCTGATGATTCCTTGCAAGGAACACCTTCAAGGGTGGCTAAAATGTATATTGATGAGATCTTTTCAGGTTTAGATCCTAAGAACAAACCTAAGATGGCTCTTTTCGATAATAAATATCAATACAATCAAATGTTAGTTGAAAAGAATATCACTTTTTATTCTAACTGTGAACATCATTTTGTTCCCATCATCGGTAAAGCACATGTCGCTTATATATCATCAGGAAAGGTTGTTGGCTTATCGAAATTGAATCGATTAGTCCAATACTATGCAAAGCGTCCGCAAGTACAAGAGCGATTGACACATCAGATTGGACGAGATTTGATGGAATCACTTCAAACAGAGGATGTAGCAGTCATTATCGAGGCAAAACATTTATGTGTTTCTTCAAGAGGCGTACAAGATGATCAGTCAGAGACCATTACTGTTTTTTACAATGGAAAATTCAAAGAAGCTGAAATGATTCAGCAATTACATCAATTGATTAAAGATTAATGTTCAAAGAACACCTTCCTACGAAACAATGTGTTGTTTGTGATCGACCGTTTCAATGGAGAAAAAAATGGAGTTCAAATTGGGAAGAAGTAAAATATTGTAGCCAGCGATGCAGAAGACAAAGGAAGAAGATATAGACCGTATCATTGAAATGGCTTGGGAAGACCGTACGCCATTTGACGCCATACTAGCTCAATTTAGTTTGAGTGAACAAGAGGTGATTAAATTAATGCGAAGGGAATTAAAACCTAGCAGTTTTAAGCGCTGGCGTAAAAGAGTACAAAATAGAGCAACAAAACACAGTGCCAAAAGAGTCTTTGAGCTCGGTCGATTTAAATGCAGTCGACAAAAACACATAACATCTAATAAAATAAGTAAACGTATTTAATACTATGGAAAATAAAACAAAACAATTTCATCGAGAAGAGCTAATTGATTCCTACATGAATTATGCTTTAGAAGTTCCGTCAAACGAACAATCTGTGTATCAATTTTGTAAAACAAATTCGATTGATGAAAGAGAATTCTACAATCATTTTAGTGATTTAGAACACCTTAAAGGTAGTGTTTGGAGCGCCTTTTATCTCGAGTCCATCCAACTTCTAGAAAAGGATGAACACTTTGCTGATTCACCTATTCAAGAAAAGGCCCTTGGATTATTGTACACTATGTTTGAATTAATGAAATCCAATCGAAGCTATGTCCTTTGGTCTTTGGGTGAAAAAGATTTAAAGAAGCTTAGAGAATTTAAAGATCTCAGAGAGCATTTGAGAATTTTTATTAAACGAGCTATGGAGACCCAAAATGAAGATAATATGCAAATGCTTCGATCCAATTCTATTGCAGAGTTATTTTGGATTCAATTTCTTTCTATTCTTAAGTATTGGACTCAGGATCGATCTCCTGCTTTTGAAAAAACAGATGTGCTCATCGAAAAATCATCAGCAGTTTTTAATGATCTAACTCAAGCAAATCCATTAAATCACCTAGTAGATCTCGGAAAATTCATCGGAAAAGAATTCGTCCTTTAATATGAAAACAATCGATTATATACCAACATCAAAGATTGCTAGAGCCTCTAAATTACTGACAACTGGAATTAAGGTAGGAGGTAATTATACCAAATACTACTCCAAGAAATTGTTTGTAGAGACGGATAAGTCAGAGCTTGATCAGGATAATGCTACTACCATCTACGATGGGCTTAAGGATATGAAGGGAAGCGCTTTAAAAGTGATTCAAATGCTCAGCATGGAAAAAAATCTTCTGCCTCAATCTTATTACGAGACCTTTTCTTTAGCTCAATTTTCGGTACCCTCACTTTCGTACCCTTTGGTGAGAAAAGCCTTTTTAACTCATTTAAATAAGCTCCCACAAGATCTTTTTGACAGTTTTGAAAAAGAAGCGAGAGCAGCCGCAACAATTGGTCAAGTACATTATGCGACTAAAGACAACAAAGCATACGCTGTTAAAATTCAATACCCAGGTGTTGCCGAAAGTATTAGCTCCGATTTAAAATTGGTAAAGCCATTTGCTTTAAAGATGTTTAACATCAAGGCCAATGAGACAGAACCCTATTTTAAAGAAGTAGAATCAAAGCTTTTAGAAGAGACTAATTATACTCTTGAATTGAAACAATCATTAGAAATTGTCAACAGTTGTAAAGAGCTACCCAATTTAAAGTTTCCCAATTACTATCCAGAATTATCATCTGATAAAATTTTAACTATGGATTGGATTCAGGGAATACACCTAAGTGAATTTTCTAAAGATTCTAATTCCAACAAGGATCGACAACAAATTGGTCAGGCTTTATGGGATTTTTATATGTTTCAAATTCACAACTTAAAAAAGGTTCATGCAGATC
>DAIRFL010000113.1:0-6763 GCA_036795105.1 Flavobacteriaceae bacterium
CTCTTGCTACACCCATTCCAAAAACTTCCACGCTTTCTATTCCTGCAGTTCTAAAGAGTACGCCGTAAAAAATTGGAAAAATTGCTGTTGTGATGACCAGGTTAAAAACCGAATTTGCCCAGTCGTAAAAAGCCCAAGCAAACAATAGCTTCTTATCCCCCTTTGCTAATGTCCTTTGTTTCATATGCCTAAAATAGCCAACTTATTTTAATTAATTATAATTGAGGTATTTATTTTTGGTATGCTTTTTGAAACTGTATTTATATAACTCAAAATTGATGACTATGAAAACTATTGCTCAACTACTCTCTCTTAGCCTTGTATTACTTTTTAGTTCTTGTCGAAAAGAAACCCATATCGAAGAGGTAACTCAATTGGGAAAGGTCATCGAAATATCAGCTGACTTTGGACCTTCAAACAACTACAGTGTGTTATACGAGTTCCCACAGTCGATCACTGTATACGAATCAGATGCAGTTTTCGTTTATCTTTTAGAGGAAGTTGTCAATGGAAATGAAGATGTTTGGACACTTATGCCTCAAACATTTTTTACAAATTACGGGCTCTTACAATACGCCTATAACCACACTTATTACGATGTGTCTATATTTTTAGACGCTAATTTTGATCTCGACTTACTTCCTGCTAGCTACACTCAAGATCAGGTATTTAGAATAGTAATCGTACCTGCTGAATTTGCAGTATCACATCCTGAGAACTATTCTGGACTGATGAATCAACTTCAACTTTCTGATGAGGATATTTTACAACTGTCTAATTAATTGTAACTTGCTTTATGAAGAAGTTTAAAGCGATTATACTACTACTGATTCTCAGTAATTTAGTTCTTAGCTCCTGTGAAGCACAACAGAAATCAGAAGATAAAACTCCAAAAGTGAAGATTGACAAAGAACAATTTAAAGCAGAGGAACCTCAAGCCTATAAGGTACTCTTCGAGGCTGCAACTGAACGTCCATACAGCAGCGATCTATTAGACAATACCGAAAAAGGGATCTATGTGTGTAAGGCGTGTAAAGCACCGCTCTTTGAAAGTGACAACAAATACGACGCTGATTGTGGGTGGCCCTCATTTGACAGGGAGATTCAAGGAGCGATCACTTACGATGTGGATTATAAGATTGGCGTTCCTAGAATTGAAGAAAAGTGTAGCAACTGCGGAGGACACCTCGGGCATGTGTTTGACGATGGACCAGTGGACACTACAGGTAAACGCCACTGTATTAATGGAATTGCATTAGAATTCGTTCCAGCTAAAAAATAATTCACAAGCATAAGCCCCCAACAGGTTTATTCTTATTGATAATATTCTTATCTTTGCCCCTCTTAATAATCATAGAAAAAATAAGCAATGAGTCAATTTGATGTAATCGTTTTAGGTAGTGGTCCAGGAGGATATGTAACAGCTATTAGAGCTTCTCAACTGGGATTAAAAACAGCTGTAGTTGAAAAAGAAAATCTCGGAGGAGTTTGTTTAAACTGGGGATGTATTCCTACAAAAGCCCTTTTAAAATCCGCTCAAGTTTTTGAATACCTCAATCACGCTAAAGATTACGGACTTAGTGCAGACAATGTCGATAAAGATTTTGACGCAGTTGTAAAGCGTTCAAGAGGTGTTGCCGACGGAATGAGCAAAGGAGTTCAATTCTTGATGAAGAAGAACAAGATCACTGTGATCAATGGATATGGGACCCTCCAACCTGGAAAAAAGGTTTCTGTAAAGGATGCCGAAGGAACAGAGACTGTTTACGGTGCAAATCACATCATTATCGCTACTGGAGCGCGCTCTAGAGAACTTCCCTCACTTCCACAAGACGGTAAAAAAATTATCGGTTATAGAGAGGCATTGACCCTTAAAAAACAACCTAAGAAAATGGTGGTTGTAGGTAGTGGTGCAATCGGTATTGAATTTGCGTACTTCTACAATGCAATGGGTACAGATGTAACGGTGGTAGAATACTTACCTAATATTGTTCCTGTTGAAGACATTGACGTTTCTAAACAGTTGGAAAAAAGCTTTAAAAAAGCAGGTATCAAGGTGATGACTTCATCAGAAGTAACCAAGGTTGATACTTCTGGAAAAGGAGTAAACGTACATATTAAAACTGCAAAAGGAGAAGAAGAAATCAAAGCTGATTTAGTACTTTCTGCAGTTGGTATCAAAACAAATATTGAAAATATCGGTCTCGAGAATGTAGGTATCGCTACCGATAGAGATAAGATCTTAGTCAATGACTTCTATCAAACTAATATTCCAGGTTATTACGCGATTGGAGATATAACTCCTGGACCTGCTTTAGCTCACGTTGCTTCAGCTGAAGGTATTCTCTGTGTTGAAAAAATCGCTAAGATGAATGTTCATCCAATCGACTATGGAAACATCCCAGGATGTACCTACTGTACTCCAGAAATTGCTTCTGTTGGTCTCACTGAACAACAGGCAAAAGATAAGGGATACGACATCAAAGTCGGTAAATTTCCATTCTCAGCTTCGGGTAAAGCACAGGCAGGAGGAAATGCCGATGGTTTTGTAAAAGTAATCTTCGATGCTAAATACGGAGAATGGCTCGGATGTCATATGATTGGAGTTGGAGTAACTGATATGATTGCAGAAGCGGTAGTCGCTAGAAAATTAGAGACTACAGGACATGAAATCTTAAAAGCGATTCACCCACACCCTACGATGAGTGAGGCCGTGATGGAGGCTGTAGCTGCTGCATATGACGAAGTAATTCACATCTAAGCTATACCTAACTAAATATACTATAGAACAAAATAAAACCCCTCAATGAGGGGTTTTGTTGTTTTTTAGGTTCTTATCAATTCCTTTTGAAGTCTTATAAAGGCTAAGTAAACTCCATTGGTCCACCCAAATCCATCTTGAACCAAATACTCCCCTCCTCCTGAGAGTTGATCGGTATCGACTACATTGTATTTTTCAAGCATTTTACCGGTCTTCTCATAAATGGCTCTATTGGACTGAATCCAACGACTGATAATCTTATTAGCCAGTTCATCAAAACCGTAATTTCTGAGCCCTATAACACTCATATACTGTAAAGGAGCCCAACCATTTGGAGCATCCCACTGTTGTCCAGTAGTAATTGAAGTAGAAACCAAACCACCTTCTTTTAAGAAGTGCTGCTCTACTACTTTTGCACAAGCCTTGGCCTGCTTTTTAGTAGCACATCTAAAGAAGAGCGGAAATAAACCCGCTAAAGATAGTACAGCAGTGTGTTGATCCTCTTTATAATTGATATCGTTGAAAAACTTTTGCTCAGGATTCCAAAACAAAGTCTGAATTGCTTCTTCTCTTATCGAAGCTCTCTTATTCCACGCTTCAGTTTGTTGACTATTGTCATTGTATTCATACGCTCTAGCAATGGTTCGCTCTAAATACAAAAGCAGACAGTTTAAATCGACAGGTAAAATAT
This sequence comes from Flavobacteriaceae bacterium, assembly GCA_036795105.1. GTDB lineage: Bacteria > Bacteroidota > Bacteroidia > Flavobacteriales > Flavobacteriaceae > MAG-120531. The sequence goes on from DAIRFL010000113.1 coordinate 3,453, forward strand.
TTAAGGTGTTGATAGATCCTAAATCCATTGGGTCTTTAAACCAGCGACAACTAAAGTCCCATCCCGATTCACAAGCAGCTCTTAAATGTTTGTAGTAGTTTTCTGGCTTACCAAACTTTTCATAATCCGCAACATCTGTTGCGTACATTTCTGGCCTTGGCCCCTCATTTCGATCGTAATAGCGATTTATAGCAATTCCCTTATAGGATACTAAGTGAGATTCACTAGCTCCTTCTGCATTCATCCAAAAATCGTACTCTAATTCTAATTCTTTTAAATAATCACTCAGTATGGAGTCTCCTTTAATATTTGCTAATAGACATACCATTAAGGAAAAGAAAGGTGGCTGGGATCTCCCTAAAAAGTAGGTCCTATTTCCATTGGGAATAAAACCAATAGTGTTGATCATCCAGGCAAAGTTTTTAACCATCGTTTCAATGGCATCAACTTCCCCGTGTATCTTTAGTCCAAGCATGGTAAAGAAACTATCCCAATAGTAGATTTCATTAAAACGACCACCGGGTACTATATAAGGGTACTGAAGTGGGATAAGTGAACTTCCATCAATTAATTGGTCTGCTTCTCTTTGTAGAAAGGGCCATAGGGCTTTGATGTGTTCTTCAACAGATCGCTTCGTATCTACTTCAAAACCAGAGGTTGGCGTCTTTGTAATCTCAAAGTTTTCTTTAAAAAATGTCTTTATATCAAAATCATCAGCCTTTTTTTGAGCTCTGTATTTCTGAAGAATTACAGAAGGCTTATCTAATGGAATAGCGTCCGATATTTGCTTGTCATCAGTCAAAACCTTAGACAATTGCAGATCGACAAAGAGTTCTTCAAAAGACCTCTCTGGTGCAGTGTTTTCTAGTTCTTTCATCAGTTTTTAGCAGTTAATTTTTTTAGAATTAAAATTGAAACAAGCAAAAGAGCCATTGGAATCAGCGTATAGCTAAAAGCCTCTGCTGCTCCAACTTCTTTAAACAGTATTCCTATTAATCGAGAACCTAGCGTTCCACCAATTGCTGAAAAGATGATGATGAGTCCAGACATATGAGAGTGTAATGACTTGGGAAGTGCACTGAGAATTACCGAGTTCAACATAGGGTAAATTGGGGCTATAAAGAGCCCTACAATTGGAAATGCGTATCCCAGCAAGGGAATATCAGCTAGGGTCTCTACTCCACTGATCTTTGATTCAACTGCCATTGGCAATACAAAATACACCATCAGCATAGCGGCTATAATACATACTATTAAAATCCATACCCAATTAAAATAATTGGATAGATAACCTGCCAACAATCGACCTACCCCTAGTGAAACTGCCAATATACTAGCCATCATTATAGCTAAGTTTTCAGGAAGTTCTAAAACGCGATCGTTAAAGGTTGGAAGCCAAGTCATAATTCCCTGTTCAATCATTACAAATAAGAATGCTGCAATGACAAAAACAATGACAAGTAATTGAGCGATAAGTTTAAACATCGCTGTAAAGTCGTCTAATAAATTAGAATCTTTGTTTTCAACAACAGGCTTATCAAATGGTGCATAGAGTAAAAATAAAAAGGAAACCACTGATAAAGCAGCTAACAGCCAATATACATCAAGCCAAGCATTTTCGTCTGAAGCGGAATTAAATGCAGGGAATAAGAAATACGCCAATGCTATTCCAAACATAAACACTCCCTCAATACTACTCATAAGGCTATTGTGTTGCTTTTCATTTTCTGTGACCAATCCTACCGAGGCGTAAACCGATACTTTGATCAGTGCAAAAGAAGCTCCAACTGCTGCAAATAAAACTTTTGCAAAGATGAATGAATTGCCAAAATACATACCGATACAGGCAAAAGACACCAGCATTAGGGCTATGAGCATGGCCTTTTTATAGCCGATCTTCGGTAGAAATGATGCTACTAAAAATGAGACAATGGCAATGGGAAGGTCCTTAAATAGTTCTAGGGTACTTGCAGCTACTTCATCAACCCCGTATACGTTTTGTGATTTTAATATCACAATACCCACTGAATTGAGCAGGATAGCGAATACAAAATAGTTAATGAAAAGCGATGCTTTAACAGCAATAGCTTTCATGGGATATTTTAGTTTTTAGTTTAGTTGCTTAAATATAGAATAATTTAATCAGCTAAAAAACTTTGAAGTGCTAATCGATAGCTTTTAAGTCCAAATCCAAGTATTACACCCTTAGCTACAGGAGCTATAAAAGACTGATGTCTAAAGGATTCTCTGGAATGCGTATTTGATATGTGAACTTCTATCACCGGAGTCTCAACTGCCTTGATGGCATCACCTATACCAACTGAAGTGTGCGTATAGGCTCCGGCATTGAGAATGATACCGTCATATGAAAATCCAACCTCTTGAATTTTATCGATGAGTTCCCCTTCGATATTAGACTGATAGTGTTCTAGCTCAATAGCTGAGAATTCATTTGAAAGTTTTTCAAAGTAGGATTCAAAGGTCTCATTACCGTAAATTCCAGGCTCTCTCTTTCCTAATAAATTGATATTAGGCCCATTTAATATTAAAATTTTCATAGGGTAAAAATAAGACTATTTATTCAAAATCATACTCTTCAGTTATATCGTCTGTATCAGTTGTGAGTACTTTTAACATCAAGACACACAGAAACAACATCGCAATTGGAATAAACATGCGATCGAAGGCATAGATAATTCCAAATTCATTAGTTAAATAACCTACAAAACGAGACCCTAAAGTACCTCCTACAGCTGAAAATATGATGATTAAACCAGTCATATGAGAATGGAGCGTAACAGGAGTAGAAGAAAGTATTACTGAGTTTAAATTTGGATAAATAGGAGCTAAAAACAAACCGACCAAGGAGAAGGTGTAAAATTTAAATGGAATTTCAAAAACCGAGTTAACCCCTTCCAAATCAACGCTTAAGGTTATTGGAATGCCGTAATATATCAAAAATTCTGAAGCGATAATACAGATAAATAATATGGTAAATGGATTGTATTTTTTTACTAAAATTGAGTTCAAGACCCTACCAAATGCAATCGCTAATGTAAAAGATCCCGCAGTTAAAATTGCGAGGTTCTCCTTTAGTTGAGCTCCTAGGTTATTAAAGGTAGGCAACCAACTCATCACCCCCTGTTCAATAGCTACAAAGAAGAAAGTCGATAAGAGAAAAATCACTACGACTATATTTCTGTTGAGAATTAAAAATCGCTTAAATTCTTTGAAATAGGAAGTATCAATCTGTGGTGTTTTCAAATCAAAGGGTGTGACGAGCAACCAGAAAAACAACACAATTGACATAA
>DAIRFL010000002.1:0-32824 GCA_036795105.1 Flavobacteriaceae bacterium
TAGCGAATGAATTCATCGACAAAAAGTACCACTTCTTTTCCTTTTGGATTGTAGAGCTCTTTTAGATTCTTTAAATGCTTGTCAAAATTGCATTTATAAACCTTTGGTATGGAACGTTCTTTGGCAATTCCGATGGTCGCTTTTACAATTCCTCCAGTTAGTTTATTGCCATTAACCGTATTGAAAAACCAACTCGCCTTACTCATCATTTTGTTTAAAGCGGTGCTGTAGGCAAAGAATTTTGATCTGATGGAGAAACCGTTTTCCTTTTGGTATTGGTATAAGAATTCAGCTTTTAGGGCTGTGATATCGACATTAGATGGACATTCACTAGCACAGGCCTTACAACTCACACAGAGATCCAAGACTTCTTTGAGCTCTTCTGAGTTAAACTTATTGACTGCTGTATTATTGGTTAAAAACGCTCTAAAGGCATTGGCTCTAGCTCGAGTAGTGTCTTTTTCATCTCTGGTCGCTTGATAGGACGGACACATCCCTCCTGCTGATTTCTCGGTCTTTCTACAATCCCCAGAACCATTACAAGCTTCAGCAGCTCTTAGAATTCCCATCTTATCTGAGAAATCCATCAGGGTTTCGATCTTTGGTTCTTCTCGATCGACTTCATAACGAAGCGATTCATCCATTGGAAAAGCCTCTACAATTTTGCCAGGGTTAAAGATATCGGTTGGATCAAAGATGGATTTGAGTTTGATGAGCAGCTCATAATTTTCTTGACCGATTAACATTGGGATAAATTCAGCTCTTACAATACCGTCACCGTGTTCACCGCTAAAGGAACCCTTATAGGCCTTTGTAAGCTTTGCAACATCAGTAGTAATAGCTCTAAAGAGCTTTACATCCTCCTCCTTTTTAAGGTTGAGTATTGGACGAAGGTGCAACTCTCCTGCTCCAGCATGTGCGTAATAAACCGCCTCTTGCTCATAAGAAGCCATAATCTTCGTAAAGTCTGCGATAAAGTCTTTGAGGTCTTCTAGTGCTACTGCAGTGTCTTCGATACAGGCAACAGCCTTTTTATCTCCAATCATATTCCCTAAAAGCCCTAAACCAGCCTTTCTGAGCTCGTTGGCTTTATTGATGTTTTCATCTTTTAGAGTCGCAGAAGCATAACTAAGTCCTGTATTAGCTAATCTCTTTTCTAGTGAGTGAATCTTTTCATTTAGTTCAGATTCACTGTTAGCCCTTACTTCTAACATCAGTACAGCAGCAGGATCACCCTCGATAAAGAATCGATTCGCCAGTTGTTCTCTATTGCTTTTAGTACAGTCCAAAATGATTTTATCCATCATTTCACAGGTGTACAAGTCTTCTTCCATTACTGGAGCAACATCTGCAAGACAATCTTCAAGTGTTTTGTAATGAGGAACTAGCATTGCTGCATGAGCAGGTGGTAAATCGTCTAATTGAAGTGTGATTTCAGTAGAAAAAGCTAGAGTTCCTTCACTCCCAGAGAGTAAATGACTCATATTGAACTGCTCTTTTCCTCCAAAAACATCGCTTTTTAACAATTCATCAACCGCATATCCCACATTTCTTCTGTGAATACTTTCCTTTGGAAATTCAGCCTTAATATTATCTTGTACTTGCTTGTTTTTAAGCAAGTTATAAATGCTTTTATAAACTAATCCTTCAAGGTTAGATTGTTCCTTTTTAGAGAAAAATTCCTCTTTACTCATCGCAGAAAATTCAACTTCAGAACCATCGAATAATACGGTTTTGAGACTGATTAACTTCTCTCTAGTAACACCGTATTTTATAGAAGTAGTCCCCGATGAATTATTTCCAACCATTCCTCCAATCATACAGCGATTCGAAGTAGAAGTATTGGGTCCAAAAAACAACCCATGTGGCTTTAAGAATTGATTGAGTTCATCTCTGATGACTCCAGGCTGTACTCGTACCTGCTTTTTTTCAAGATCGAGCTCAAGAATCTCTGTAAAGTGCTTTGAAACATCGACTACAATTCCAGATCCCACACATTGCCCCGCCAAAGAAGTCCCTGCAGTTCTTGGAATAATTCCAATGCGGTGATCCCTAGCAAAGTCAATAATGAGTTTTAAATCCTCTACGTTTTTAGGAAAGGCAACAGCTGTTGGAGTTTTTCTGTAGACCGAAGCATCCGTAGAATAAATAGCCTTGTGTAGCTCGTCCCAGTGAAGTGTCCCACTTATAGCTTGCTCTAATTGTTTTAAGTGATCTTGATTCAAGTCTTAAAGATTTGTTCAAAAATAAATTTTATTGAGGGATTCCCATTAAAAATAAATGAAAAGATTAAAAATTTATCAGCTTAACATTAAAGCCTTGTTAAATATGTGTTATCCTTTTTGTATTCCCTATTTAAATGATACTTTTGAAACACTAAATTTTACGACATGATTAAAAATATATCAAAATTACTCTTTGCGATCAGTGCCCTAATGGTCATTTCTTGTAATACAAGCCCTCAATATACCCTAGAAGGAGAATTAGAAGGATTAGAAGCCAATGACAAGCTCTATTTGGTGGATGTTAAACCCAATAGAACTCAAATTGCTTTGGATTCGGTGACTCATATGGATGGAAAATTTAGTTTTAGTGGTGAAATCCCTCCCCTTCGTATGTATTATATCAATGTCAATGAGTCCAATGTAAATATTCCAGTATTCTTACAGGATGGAACTATTTCAGTTAGAGGTGATGTAAAAGATCCAAAGACCTATAAGATCGGAGGAACCTCACAGAACGATGACTATCAGGTTTATATCGATAATACCATGACCTTTAGAAATCAGATTCAAGCCATTGCTAATGATTTAAGAAGTGCCCAATCACAAGGAAAGTCTGCTGAAGTAGCATCATTGCGTCAGGAATACAACGATTTGGTAAAAGAGATCAAAATTTACGAAAAGGAATACATCAGTGAATACAAGAATTCCTTCTTGTCTTTTTTATTACTCAACAGAATGCATCAGATGAGTGAGGTGGAAGTTGAAGAGGTAGAACAATTGTTCAATGCCTTTAGTCAAGAAATCAAGCAAACTGAAGAAGCATCTAAACTCGCTGAATTAATCGAAAAGTCAAAAGCGATTGCTGTGGGTGCAAAGGCTGAAGATTTTGAGGCTCCTACCCCAGATGGCGGAACACTTAAACTCAGCGAGAACCTTGGTTCAAAGGCAACGCTAATCGATTTTTGGGCTGCCTGGTGTAAGCCTTGTAGAGCTGCAAATCCACATATTAAGGAACTCTATGCAAAATACAAAGATCAAGGCTTAGAGGTTATAGGAGTGTCTTTAGATAAGTCTAAAGAAGAGTGGTTAAAAGCAATTGAAGAAGACGGTTTACCGTGGTTACAGGTATCTCATCTTCAGTATTTCGATGGGCCAATAGCGACTAGTTTTGATATTAGAGCAATTCCTTCTGCATTTATCCTTGACAGTGAGGGTAAAATAGTTGAAAAGAATATCTACGGATCTCAAGTAGATGAAGCGCTTTTAAAAATATTCGGAAACTAAATCTTTTTTCGTTCCATAAGTACAAAGAGCACTAAGGGTATGAGCAGTGCTACAATAGCTATGGGGTCGTTGAATATACTCAGAGGATAGAATAAAATAGCGATTGCTAATCCTGCAATTGCTCCTGCAAAATGAGCTGCATGACCGATATTGTCATTGGCTTTCTTAATTCCGTATAAAGTATAGAGCATATATCCAAGTCCTACTAGGTAAGCTGGAAGTGGAATGGGTATAAACATGATTCCAAGTCGCATTTCAGGATAGAGTACAATCGCTGCATAAAGCGTCCCTGTAACGGCACCACTAGCTCCTACGGCACTGTAGAGCAGATTTCTTTTGTAGTAGATATAACTAAAGAGATTCCCTGCTAAAAGACTGATAAAATAAACGGCTAAAAATCCAAGTACTCCTAATCGATAGATGACTATATCCCCAAAGAAGTAAAAAGTAAACATATTAAACAGCAGATGGGAATAATCTACATGTAGAAAACCAGCTGTGATGATTCGGTCCCATTGTCCCCTTTGTACTGCTGCAACATTGAATTTGTAGCGTTCAAAAAAGCGATCATCCTTAAATCCTTTATAGGTGATAAGAACATTGGACAGTATTATTAAAAGACTTAATGGATGTATTGAATTCATAGCTTAGTGATTCAAATATACTTATATTTGTGCTATAATCTCCCACTTCTAAAGCTTCTATGTATCAGCTTATTTATTTTTTGATTAAGATCGCAGTTCATTTACCTAAATGGATTAAGTATTTATTGGAATTAAAACTCTTTATTCTAGTTTATTACATCTTTGGTTATCGCAAACATATTGTACTCGACAACCTTAAGATTGCATTCCCAGATCGATCTCTTCAATCACTTAAAAAACTTCGAAAACAATTCTACAAACACCTAATAGATGTGTTTATGGAAACCATACAGCCTTTAGCCTGGGACAAAAACCAAATGCAGCAGCATTATAAATTACTCAATGTAGAACTAGTTGAAAAAGCTGCTGAAAAAGGATCTGTATTGCTTATGGGTGGACATTATGCCAATTGGGATTGGGTGTGTTCTATTGCGAGTTGGGTATCCAAACCTGCCTATGTAGTATACCAACCCATCAGTAGTGATCATTTCGACCGACTTATTCACAAAATACGCTCTAAGTTTGGTTCCATTATGGTTCCAAATGGCAAAGTAGCAAAGACAGTTCTTCAAAACCAACGAAAAGGTCTCACTGCCATCTACACCATGGTATCAGATCAATCACCAATGCTTTCGATGGCAAAAATGTGGTTGCCCTTTATGGGAGTTGAAGTTCCTGTACATACAGGAGCCGCCTCACTCGCTGTAAAATCGAATATGGCTGTATTCTATATCAAAACTCATAAAGTTTCTAAAAACCACTACGAAGTTGAGTTTATAGAGCTTATCGATGATGCATCAAATACAGATGAAGCATCACTTACAAAAGCCTACTATAATTCATTAGAAGCTCAAATAAATGAAGATCCAGCTTATTATTTCTGGACGCATAAGCGTTGGAAACACGCCGGTAAAAAGCCTTAAACCAAGGATTTAATTTCATCCATCATCGCATTGGCAACGGATTCTGCTTCTGCAACGGATGCTGCTTCGGTATAGACTCTAATAATAGGTTCTGTATTGGATTTTCTAAGGTGTACCCAGTGATTTTCAAAGTCGATCTTTACGCCGTCCTGAGTATTGATACACTCGTGTTGATAGCGCTGTTTAACCTCATTTAGCAATTTGTCCACATCGATACTCGCATCGAGTTCAATCTTGTCCTTTCTCATAAAGTAAGCTGGATAGGAAGCTCTGAGCTCAGATACCTTGATGTTTTTTTCACTTAGTAACATCAAAAAGAGTGCTGTACCAACTAAGGCATCCCTTCCGTAATGACTCTCTGGGTAGATAATTCCACCGTTTCCTTCACCACCGATGATCGCATTGGTGTCCTTCATGCACTGTACTACATTCACCTCTCCTACGGATGCTGCGGTATAGCTTCCCTTGTGTAAATTAGCAATATCACTCAGCGCTCTTGAGGAAGAAAGATTAGAGACGGTACTTCCTGGAGTTTTACTCAGTACGTAATCCGCACAGGCTACAAGAGTGTATTCCTCTCCAAACATCGAACCATCTTCTGATATAAATGCCAAACGATCCACATCGGGATCCACTACAATACCAAAGTCAGCTTTATGTGTTACAACAGCTTCCATAATTGCTCCTAAGTGTTTTTCTAGGGGTTCTGGATTGTGTGGAAAATGTCCTGTAGGATCACAGTAAAGTTTTACAACTTCTACTCCTAATTGTTCTAAAAGAGCAGGAATAAAAATACCTCCAGTAGAATTTACTCCATCGACTACAACTTTAAATCCCTTTTTCGCAATTTGTTCTTTCTCAACTAAGCTTAAGTTTAGCACCGCATCGATATGCTTTTGAAGATAGCTGTCGTCTTTAGTTTCAATTCCTAAATCATCGACCTCTGCATAGGAAAAATCTTCTTTTACAGCTCGTTCTAAGATCATTTCTCCTGCCTTGGCATCGATAAACTCCCCTTTGCTATTGAGTAACTTAAGGGCATTCCACTGCTTTGGATTGTGACTAGCGGTAAGAATAATTCCTCCATCCGCTCCTTCCATAGGAACTGCAAGTTCCACAGTCGGGGTTGTTGAAAGTCCTAAATTTATCACGTCAATTCCCAGTGCAATGAGTGAATTGACTACTATAGCCTCCACCATCGCTCCAGATAACCTGGCATCTCTTCCAATGACAATTTTAACAGCTTTATTAGATGATTGTTCTTTGATCCAAGAACCATAAGCTGATGCAAATTTTACTAAGTCTAAGGGAGTGAGATTGTTATCCGGTTCACCTCCAATGGTTCCTCGAATACCTGAGATGGATTTTATAAGAGTCATAGATTTTATTTTTAAACAAATATAAGTAAAGCTACTTCTTTCTAAAGCCTAATTCTTATTTTAGGAGCAAATAACTACTGTGAATATATTAGCACATTCTTATTTATCCTTCAAAGATGAGCAGCTTCTAATAGGCAATTTTATTGCTGATCAAGTGAAGGGTTCTGATTTGAGTTCCTATCCTCAAGGAGTTCAAAAAGGGATTCTACTCCATAGAGCCATAGATAATTTTACAGACTCCCATCCCCTGTACAAACAGTCTTGTAGAAGAATATTTTCTCATCAAGGTCATTATTCAAGAGTAGTAATCGATATCCTATACGATCATTTTTTAGCGAAGGATTGGGAACAGTACACTGATATACCCTTAGAGAACTATGCTGCTAAGTTTTACGAGCTTCTTCAGAAAAACAAATCCTACTTTCCAGAACACTCCCAATACGCCCTTCATTATATGGCTAAGTCGAACTGGCTAGTGATGTACGCTTCTGTTGCTGGTATCGATCGTATTCTAAAGGGAATGCACTCGAGAGCTAACTACGGCTCTTCCATGGATACAGCATCTGAATTAATCGATTTGTATGTTGATGAATTTCAAAAAGAATTCAGTCAGTTTTTTGAAGAAATTATTATCTTTTCCAAATCAAAAATTAAGAAATTATGAAAAAAACCTTCTATATACTTTTAGGAGTACTAAGCTTTAGTTGTTCAACTTCAAATGAAACGACCACAGGGCTCATAACAGATCACGCTATGGTGGTCTCTGCCAGAGAAGAAGCTTCTACAATTGGATCTGCTGTGATGCAACAAGGTGGAAATGCCTTTGATGCGATGGTCTCTACAGAACTCGCCCTTGCGGTTGCCTATCCCTTTGCTGGAAACATTGGCGGAGGTGGATTTATGGTCTATAGAACCAATGAGGGAACTTATGGAGGGATTGATTACAGAGAAAAGGCTCCAATGGCTGCCCATAGGGATATGTATCTAGACCAGGAAGGCAATGTGATTCCCGGGATGAGTACCAAGGGAGCAACAGCAATAGGTGTTCCAGGTACCCTTGCAGGACTCTTTGAGGTCCATGAGAAGTTTGGAAGTCTTCCCATAGAACAATTGATACAGCCGGTTGTTGATCTAGCAGAGCGCGGTGTAGTAGTAACTCAAAGAGATGTGAATTCTTTTTCGTATTATCGAGAAGAATTAGTGGAGGCTAATGGGGAAAATTCACTGTACACCAAAGAATACAAAGTTGGTGACACCATCAAAAACCTTGCCTTTGCCAACACCCTTAAACGCGTTATTAAAAACGGTAGAGATGAGTTCTACAAAGGAGAAACTGCAAAGATTCTCTCAAAATTTGTTTTAGAAAAAGGAGGTTATATTACTCAGGAAGATTTAGCAGCCTATGAGGCCGTGTGGAGACAGCCTGTTGTATTTAATTACAAAGACATCAAAATCATCTCTATGAGTCCACCATCTAGTGGAGGGGTGACCATGAATCAGATTTTTAAGATGATTGAGCCTTATGATATTGGACAGTATGAGCACAATTCTCTAGAAGCTATTCAACTGTTTACTGAGGCTTCTAGAAGAGCTTATGCGGACCGCAATTACTTTTTAGGGGATCCTGATTTTGCAGATATTCCCTTAGATGTACTCTTAAGTGATTCTTATTTAAAGGAGCGCTTTGAGAATTTTAGCTTCGATGCTGCAACGCCATCCTCGGAAGTTTCAAGAGGTAATGTTCAAGTAGTAGAGAGTGATGAAACCACCCACTTCTCTATTGTAGATCAATTTGGAAATGGGGTATCTGTAACCACAACACTGAACGGAGGTTTTGGTTCCAAGTTGTTCTGTGAAGAGTTAGGTATCTTTTTAAACAATGAAATGGACGACTTTTCCTCTAAATTAGGAGTTCCTAATATGTTTGGACTCATCGGTGCTGAGGCAAATGCAATTGAGCCTCAAAAGCGAATGCTCTCTTCGATGACCCCAAGTATCGTAGAAAAAGACAATGAGCTCTATGCAGTGGTTGGAACACCAGGTGGATCTACGATCATTACAGCAGTAGCTCAAACCATTTTAAACTTATACGAATTTGATATGGGAATGCAAGAAGCAGTAAATGCCAAGCGTTTTCACCATCAGTGGTTACCCGATGAAATTAGATTTGAACCTACGGGATATTCTGACGAGCTAAAAGCTGCATTAAAAGCTAAGGGATACTTTATAAAACAAGGAAGAACCAGAATCATCGGAAAGGTTGATGCTATCAAACGATTAAAAGATGGTCGCTTAGAAGCAGGTGCTGACCCTCGTGGAGATGATGCTGCGGTAGGATTTTAAATTAGTTAAGCGTCGCTTCCTCTAATTGTTGTTTCAGCAAATTCATCGATTCTTTTAATTGGTGTAGTAATTTACTGTCTTGAGGTTCTTCAATTCCAAAACTGATACGACTACTCACCTCCCAGACTTCCTGAATTTGCAGTGCAGATATTTTGTAAGGCTCAAACTCAGGGTTTATGGAAACCAATTCATAGAGACCACTTTCTAAGACATTGATTTTCTTTACCATAATAGAATCAAATAATACGATCACATAGATTTTATTGGAATTGATATGTGAGAGTTGTTCCACTGCCCTTGCAAGCACCCAATCATTTGCTTTTAGATTTGGAAGCATACTATCTCCTTCAATTTGAAAACCTCTATAGGTAGAGTTTCTAAACTGAGGAATTGGAAATTCAAAGGCTGGTAATTGTTTATACCAGCTCGTATCGGAGATGTTTTGAGGATATCCAGCTGCAGCCTTGGCATTTACTAGAACGATATTTTCAGATTCCTCATTAGCGAGACTAATCACCTTGGGAGCACAATCCTTTGAGCTGTAATCTAAATATTGAGGTTGATTTTTTTCATACAACCAAAGAGGATTGATGCCGTATTCTTTTACCAGTCGAATTAAACCACTAGCACTTAGTTCGCTTTTTTCACGTTCGATGTCTGCAGTGGTCTTAGCATCACCAATCAACTGACCTAATTGTTCTTGTGTTAAGCCTAGTTGTTTTCTGAAGTTTATAAATCGTTCTACTATCATTAGTTGTGTATTTGTTTAAAGATACTATAGTTTGGAATAATTCCAAAATATAAACTAGGAAAATTTCCATAATATAATTCAACATACCTAAAAACAAGGATGAGATTTACTTTCTTTTCATTATTTAAAATAGTAAATTGCTAGTTTGAATATGAAGGATTACAACAATACAATAACGATACAGGGAGCACGGGTACACAACCTAAAAAATATCGATATCGATATTCCTAGAGATCAACTCGTGGTGATCACTGGACTCTCGGGAAGTGGTAAGTCGTCACTTGCTTTTGATACGATCTACGCCGAGGGACAACGTCGTTATATTGAAACCTTCTCTGCCTATGCTCGACAATTTTTAGGTTCTCTAGAGCGACCCGATGTCGACAAAATCGATGGACTCTCTCCTGTAATTGCTATCGAACAAAAAACCACCTCCAAATCACCTCGTTCCACAGTGGGGACTATTACAGAGGTATACGATTTTTTAAGACTGCTCTATGCGAGAGCTTCTGAAGCCTATTCCTACAATACAGGAGAAAAGATGGTTTCTTATACGGATGAGCAAATTCAAGAACGTATCGCTGATAAATACGAGGATAAGCGCATTACAATACTAGCTCCGATTATCAGAGCTAGAAAGGGACATTACAGAGAGTTGTTTGAACAAATCGCCAAAAGAGGCTTTGTCAAAGTAAGAGTCGACGGTGTGATTATGGATTTAGTCAAAGGAATGAAATTAGATCGCTATAAGACACACGATATTGAAATCGTTGTCGATCGAATAGCGGTATCCAGTGATGAATCTACTCAAAAGCGCCTATCAGAATCCATTATGACTGCTATGAGCGAAGGATCTGACCTGATGTTAGTCTTAGAACAAGAATCTCAAGAAATTGAATTCTTCAGCAGAGATCTCATGTGCCCTAGCAGTGGAATTTCTTATCCGGTTCCCGAACCGAATAGTTTTTCATTTAATTCACCAAAAGGAATGTGTCCAAAGTGTAACGGTCTTGGACATCACTTTGAAATTAGCCTAGATAAAATCATCCCAAACGATCAACTGAGTATTGAAGAAGGAGGAATTGATCCTCTAGGCAAGAAAAAAGCTAGTTGGGCCTTTAAACAAGTAGAAGCAATAGCCCTTAAGTACGATTTTGATCTCAGTACTCCTATTTCAAAAATACCAAAGGAAGCCATGAACATCATTCTCTACGGCGGGAATGAATCTTTTGAGGTGTTTTCTAAAACTGCGGGAGTTTCTAAGGCTTATAAGATTGAATACGAGGGGATCTGTAATTTTATTCAATCTCAGAGTGACGATGCTCATACATCAACTCTCAGACGCTGGGCACAAGGCTATATGGACAAAACCTTCTGCAGTAGTTGTCTAGGAACCCGCCTTCAAAAACAGGCATTGTATTTCAAGTATCAAAATAAAAATATTGCTGAGCTCGCTGCAATGGATTTGGTAGATCTCAACAAATTTATTTGTGAGTCTGAAGCTAATTTAAAGGGAGATCAAAAGATAATTGCCCAAGAAATACTCAAGGAGATTAAGAGTCGATTAAACTTCCTATTGGATGTTGGACTCAATTATTTAAGTCTCAATAGAAGTTCAAAATCCCTTTCGGGTGGTGAAGCACAGCGAATTCGTTTAGCGACACAGATAGGATCGCAATTAGTTGGAGTACTCTATATACTCGACGAACCTAGTATTGGCCTGCATCAACGAGACAACAATCGACTGATTCGCTCTTTAAAATCCCTTAGAGATATAGGAAACTCCATCTTAGTAGTTGAACACGACAAGGAGATGATCATCGAATCGGACTACGTGATTGATATTGGTCCCAAGGCGGGTAAACACGGAGGAGAAATCATCTCTAAAGGAACTCCAGATCAAATTAAAAAGACTACGACTACTACAGCTGCATATCTAAGTGGAGCGATGAACATAGAAGTACCTCCTAAAAGAAGATCGGGAAATGGTCACTTATTAGAATTAAAAGGCTGCACTGGAAATAATCTTAAAAATATCGATGTCAGTTTCCCTCTTGGTACATTTATCGGAATCAGTGGAGTGTCAGGTAGCGGTAAATCATCCTTGATTAATGAGACCCTCTTCCCTATCTTAAACGCTCATTTCTTTAATGGGGTTAAGAAACCCTTGGATTATGAAAAGATTAAGGGTCTAGAGCATATCGATAAGGTTATCGATATCAATCAAGCGCCAATTGGAAGAACTCCTCGTTCAAACCCAGCAACTTATACTGGTGTATTTAGTGAAATCAGATCCTTGTTTGCAAAGACTGTTGAGTCTTCAATTAGGGGCTATAAACCGGGTAGATTTAGTTTTAACGTCGCCGGCGGAAGATGTGAAACCTGTGCTGGAGGTGGACTTAAGGCTATTGAAATGAATTTTCTTCCAGACATCTACGTCCCTTGTGACGAGTGTTTTGGCAAGCGATTTAACAGAGAAACATTAGAGATCCGATACAAGGGTAAATCCATCTCCGATGTTTTGGAAATGACCATTGATGAATCGGTGTCCTTTTTTGAATCCATTCCAAAAATCCACAGAAAACTGAAGACTATTCAAGAAGTTGGCTTGGGGTATATATCGCTCGGACAACAATCCACTACCCTATCAGGTGGTGAAGCACAGCGAATCAAACTCGCAACAGAATTGTCTAAGAAGGATACTGGCAATACTTTTTATATCTTAGATGAACCAACAACTGGTTTGCATTTTGAAGATATTAGAGTATTGTTAGATGTATTACAAAAATTAGTAGATAAGGGGAATACAGTGGTCGTTATTGAACACAATCTAGATGTCTTAAAAGTAGTAGACCACCTTATTGATATCGGTCCTGAAGGTGGCAAATACGGAGGTGACATTATTGCTGTAGGAACTCCTGAGAAGGTAGCTAAGTCAAAAAACAGCTATACGGCCCCTTTTATTAAAGAAGAATTAAACCTTTAAGTTATGACAAACGAACAAAGCAAAAAATGGAATGAGACCAAGACCAATGACTCCTGGGCACTGTTTAAGATCATGGGGGAATTTGTCAATGGATTTGAGGAAATGGGACTCATCGGTCCCTGCGTGTCTATTTTTGGTTCTGCAAGAACAAATTCAGGAACCCCAGAATACGAACTCGCTAGAAATATTGCTTACGAAATTGCAAATGTTGGATTTGGAGTGATTACTGGAGGTGGTCCAGGTATTATGGAAGCTGCCAATAAAGGGGCAAAAGAAGCAGGAGGAAAATCGGTCGGACTCAATATCGACCTGCCTTTTGAACAAAATGACAATCCCTATATAGATCGTGAATATAATTTGCACTTCAATTACTTCTTTGTTCGCAAGGTGATGTTTGTTAAATACGCTCAAGCCTTTGTAGTAATGCCAGGAGGTTTTGGAACACTCGATGAATTATTTGAGGCAATTACACTGATTCAAACTCAGAAGATCGATAAATTCCCAATTATTTTAGTAGGTAGTTCTTTTTGGAAAGGGCTTATGGAGTGGATAAAAAATAAGTTATACGACAACGACAAAATCAGCAAGAAGGATCTAGAATTAGTCTATCTAGCAGATACTCCCTTAGAGGTTATCTCGCATATCGAACAATTCTACGAACTCAAAGAACACAGTCCTAACTTCTAATTTACAGATGCGAATACGATTCCATAAGATAGTTGTGACAGTGGTTATGTTCTGTATAGCATTTGAGCTACAGGCACAGCACACTAATGAGATCATCGCTAAAATTGACACCGAAAACAAAGTCATTAATATTCAACAGAGCTTTAGTTTTCAAAATTCTAGTGAAGATTCACTAAGTGAACTCTATTTTAACGATTGGAATCACGCCTATAGTTCAAAGAATACTCCATTGGCAAAGCGATTTGCAGAAGAATTCAAGAAGAGTTTGCACTTAGCTAAAAACAAGGATCGCGGCTATACCTCCATCATTGGAATCATAGATTCTAAATACCAAAAGTTAGCATGGGAACGATTGGATTCATACGACCTGATTAAAATCAAACTCAATGAGGCTGTTGCACCAAATGAAACAGTTAAATTAATTCTCACTTATGCGATCAAATTGCCCAATGCAAAATTTACTTCTTACGGATATTTTTCAAATGGTTCCTACAATTTAAAGGACTGGTACCTCACCCCTGCTGTTTATAGAGATGGATCCTGGTTACTCTATTCTAATTTGGACCTTCAAGACCTCTATACCGGTGTAACCAATACCGTAATTAATTTTGTTTACCCAGATCATATGAGTTTAAACTCTAATTATTCTGAGATAAAATCTCGAGTACTAGAGGGACATCAATGGGTTAAATTAGTGGGTAATCGTCAGAAAAGTGCTGAATTGTTCTTAGAGCCGACCAATAGTTTTAAACGCTTCAATCTAAAGAATACTGTTTTGGTAACTGATATGATTGACGATAAGATTGATCAGCAAGAATTGGGAACCTCCTTGGATCGAGTAATTGATTTTATATACGATAAATTAGGTCCGTACCCACACGAACAATTACTGATTACTTCCAAAAACAATCAACGATATCAAATCTATGGATTAAACCTCTTGCCGAGCTTTCTCAGTCCGTATTCAGAATCATTTAAACTAGAGCTCAATTTACTGAAGACAACCCTCTATACCATGATTAATGAGAGCTTTTTCATCAATCCTAGGAAGGAACAATGGGTTGGTGATGCCCTGGTTAATTATTTGATGATACGCTATGTTGAAACCTATTATCCAGACACCAAATTATTGGGTAAACTAGCCGACTTTAAACTCATCAATGGATTTTATTTAAGTCAGATAAAGTTCAACGATAAATACGCATTGCTCTACAACTATTCTGCTCGTAAGAATCTCAATCAGGCGCTGCTTACTTCTAACGACTCTCTGATTAAGTTTAACAATCAAATAGCTAATAAGTACAAGGCAGGTTTAGGCTTGTCTTACCTCTCTGAATATTTAGGTGATTACAGTTTGGATGAGTGTATTGAGGATTTTTACAATACCTATAAACAATCAGAGATTTCAGGAGCGCTTTTTAGAGAGGTTTTGGAAAACTTTACCGATAAGGACATCAGTTGGTTTTTTGAAGAGTATATCGATACGAACAACAAAATAAATTTTAAGATCGACAAGGCCCGATCTCAAGCTGATAGCACTCTGGTTCGCATTAGTTCGAATAAGAACAACAAACTTCCCATCTCGCTCTTTGGGTTGAAAAAG
Organism: Flavobacteriaceae bacterium; assembly: GCA_036795105.1. Lineage (GTDB taxonomy): Bacteria > Bacteroidota > Bacteroidia > Flavobacteriales > Flavobacteriaceae > MAG-120531. The sequence continues at coordinate 14,826 of DAIRFL010000002.1, forward strand.
GACTCTGTGGTGTTTAAAAAATGGATCAATCCCGATCAGCTCAACAAAGACTTTAAAATAAAATCGAGGGATTTAGATCGAATCGTGCTCAATTACGACCATAAAATACCTGAGATTAACCCCAGAGATAATTGGAAGTCTGTCAATGGATTTTTATCGACCAATAGAAGATTGCGATTGACCTTTTTTAAGGACATTGAAAATCCTTATCGATCACAATTATTTTACGTTCCAACAGTAAAGTACAACCTCTATGACGGTTTAACACCAGGGCTTCGCCTTCACAATACAACACCGCTGGACAAGGCTTTTGAGTTCAACTTATACCCCTCTTATTCTGTCGCGACAAATTCCTGGGTAGGATATGGAGCGATGAACTATAAAAAGTACTACGAACAACCTCGACTCTATTATACCAATTTTAGTATTGGATACTCCAGTTTTCACTTTGATCAAGAGGCTCGTTATTCCACCTTGGTTCCAACCTTTAGTATGGGTTGGAGGCCCTCTTATTTAAGACAGAACAAATCAACAGTGCTCTATTTGCGCTATGTCAATGTCAATAGAGAATACGACAAGTCCTCCAAAGAGTTGAGTACTCCAAATTACGGAGTGGTCAATTTGGGTTATGGAAGTATCGACCGAGATGCACTTAACTATTTTAAATGGAGGGTTAATTCTGAATTTTCCAATGATTTCTCTAAGTTGAATTTTGAATTGGAAACTAGAAAGCTATACGACAATAAACAGCAACTCAATTTTAGGTTGTACCTCGGTACCTTTTTACACAACAACAGCAGTGGAAACTTTTTTAGTTTCGCTCTTGATCGCCCCACAGATTACCTCTTTGAATACCCTTATTTAGGACGTTCAGAGGAAGATGGTATTTATTCACAACAGCTTATTATAGCAGAGGGAGGGTTTAAATCAAAACTTCCTAACCCCTATGCAAATCAATGGTTAGCTACTGCGAATACCAGTGTTAATATTTGGAGGTGGATCGAAGCTTATAACGATGTAGGCTTTATAAAAAACAAAGGCTTAAAACCAAAATTAGTCTATGATTTTGGCTTGCGTATGAATCTAGTAACTGATTATTTTGAAGTGTACTTCCCTATGTATTCCAACAATGGTTGGGAACTCAAACACAATTCCTACAGTTCTAGAATTCGCTTTGTGTTATCTCTAAATCCAAAAACACTTTCTGGACTTTTTAAAAGGCAATGGTTTTAGTGCAAATAGTTTGCAAATCCTCTCAAATAGCGGTAATTTTGTAAAAATTCCAAACTATACATGAAACTAAACCCTGAAAAGCAAGAAGAACTATCCTACACTGAATTTAAAGAGCGAATTATCTCTGATTATAAAACTGCTTATTTAAGCAGAGAATGTAGTTTGCTTGGAAGAAGGGAAGTCCTTACTGGAAAGGCTAAGTTTGGAATCTTTGGAGACGGAAAGGAACTCCCACAACTCGCCATGGCAAGAGCTTTTAAGCCAGGTGATTTTAGATCAGGTTACTACCGTGATCAGACCTTAATGATGGCTTTAGGACTCTATACTCCTCTCGATTTATTTCACGGATTATACGCCACGACCGATATCGATAAAGAACCCATGAGCGCTGGAAGACAGATGGGTGGACATTTTGTAACTCACAGTATCGATGAGCAGGGAAATTGGAAGAATCTCTCAGAACAGATGAATTCTAGTGCCGACTTATCTCCTACTGCTGCTCAAATACCAAGATTATTAGGACTAGCACAAGCATCTAAAGTTTATCGAAATCACCAAACTCCTAATTCACATTTATTTTCAAAGTCTGGAAATGAGATTGCATGGGGTACCATCGGTAATGCGAGTACTTCAGAAGGTTGCTTCTTTGAAACCATCAATGCTGCTGGTGTCTTACAAGTACCAATGGTCTTATCTGTATGGGATGATGAATACGGAATTTCAGTACCAGCTAAGTATCAAACTACCAAATCTTCTATTTCAGAAATATTATCAGGATTTCAGAGAACTGAAGAGGAAGATGGATTTGAAATTATAAGAGTTAAAGGATGGGATTATACGGCTCTCATTCACGCCTATGAAAATGCTGCTGATCTCGCTAGAGAACAGCATGTACCAGTTCTAGTACACGTAGTAGAACTCACTCAACCACAAGGACATTCTACCTCGGGTTCTCACGAGCGTTATAAGTCCAAAGAACGTCTCGAGTGGGAAGATGAAATGGATTGTAATAAACAATTTAGAGCTTGGATTCTAAAGCATTCTATCGCGAGTGAGGAAGAGCTTGAAACTTATGAGAAAGAACTAAAAAGAACGGTTCGCAATGCAAAGCGTCAGGCCTGGAATGAGTTTTTAGCACAGCATAAGGATCAAAAAGAAGCCCTTATTATAAAGCTCTCAAACGCTGCTCAATCTTCAGCTAATAAAGTATTTATCGAGAAGATCAAAAACGATCTAATCGCTTTGGATGAACCCATTAAAAAAGATTTGATCTCTAAGGCTAGAGAAGCAATTCGATTTATGATTGGTGAGAATTCAGACGCTAAAGAAGAACTCGCAAACTGGATTAAAGAGTTCTTATCTAAGACTCAACCAGCCTATAGTTCTCACCTATACAATGAAACAAAGAATAGCGCTACAGCAGTAGAAGTAGTAGAAGCTACCTACTCGGATGATGCTCCCTTAGTAGATGGACGACTGATTATTCGAGACAACTTTGACAAACTCTTAGAATCACATCCTGAATTGCTCATCTTCGGTGAAGACTGTGGAAAGATTGGGGATGTCAATCAAGGACTAGAAGGACTACAGGAAAAATACGGAGAAATACGTGTTTCAGATACGGGAATTAGAGAAACAACACTGGTCGGTCAAGGAGTCGGTATGGCTCTAAGAGGTCTAAGACCTATCGCTGAAATTCAGTATTTAGACTATATTTTATACGCCATTCAAACCCTTAGTGACGATGTGTCGAGTCTGCATTACAGAACCTTTGGTAAACAAAAAGTTCCTTTGATTATCAGAACCAGAGGACATCGATTAGAAGGTATATGGCATTCAGGTTCTCCAACCGGTGGAATGATTCACTTTTTAAGAGGAATGTGTATTCTATCTCCTAGAAATATGACGGTTGCTGCAGGATTCTACAACAGCCTTCTCAAGAGTGATGATCCAGCAATTGTGATTGAAAGTCTCAACGGATATCGCCTTAAAGAAAAAATGCCTTCTAATATTGGTAGCTACACCGTTCCTATTGGAGTTGTAGAAACACTCAAGGAAGGAAGTGATATTACAGTGGTATCCTATGGATCTACTCTTAGAATTGTTCAGGAAGTTGCACAAAAATTACTCGCTGTAGGAATCGATATCGAACTAATCGACGCTCAGAGTTTAGTTCCTTTTGATTTAGATCAGTCAGTGGTTAAATCTGTCAAGAAGACTAATCGATTAGCTGTTATAGACGAAGATGTTCCGGGTGGTTGTTCTGCATACCTAATGCAAGAAATTTTAGAAAAACAGGGGGCTTATAACTATTTAGACGCCCAACCTCTGACGATTACCTCTAAGGCTCACAGACCTGCGTACTCCTCTGATGGAGATTATTTCTCAAAGCCAAATGCAGATGAGATTTATGAAAAACTCTATCATATGATGCACGAGGCAGATCCAATGAGTTATCCGAGTATTTATTAGATTTTGACAAAGATTTTATATCTTTAATTAAAATCTAATCACTACTATGCACGCATCAAGTTTTAAATCCTTGGGATTATTAATCTTTAGAATTGTTGTTTCAGGATCGCTTTTAACTCACGGAAGTTCAAAAGCAGTTAAGTTACTCAATGGAGATTTTAGTTTTGCTAACCCTATTTTAATAGGAGAGTTACCTTCTTTAATTCTCACTGTCATTGCAGAAGTAATTGCTCCCATCTTTATCATTGTAGGATATAAAACGCGATTGGCAACACTACCAGCAATGGTCGCCATGTTTGTAGTTGTGTTCGTTGTTCATCTAAACGACGGCTTTTCAAGACAGGAACTCCCACTACTCTATTTGGTGAGTTTTATGTTGATCTATATTCTTGGACCTGGGAAGATCAGTATCGATAAAAATTAGAGAATCTTATAGATCAATTCCTTTAATAGATCTTCATTGCTCATCTGATAAGAGCCCACTCCTTTTCCTTTTAAATCCATTTCTCTCAGTGTTTTGAGTATGGCACTCACCTTCTTTAACGGATAGTGATGGGATGCAGTAATGTATTCATTTACAAAATAAGGGTTGATTCCAAGTGAACTCGCTACATTTTTTGTCGAATGATCGCTTAAACTGTGAAACTGCATCAGCTGCGAAAAAAAGGTGTGTAAGATTCCAATGGTCACAACATACGAGTGTTCCTTTGGATTTTGATAGAAGTATTGAACAATTCTGAGAATCTTTTCAATATTGCGCTCCGCCAAGGCCTTTTTGAGCTCAAATACATTGTAGTCTTTTGATATTCCAATGTGTTTTTCAATAATCTCTGGAGTAATTTCAGCTCCTTTATCCAATACCAGCGCTAATTTTTCTAGCTCTTTGTCGATTTTAGAGAGATCGGTGCCCAAATACTCTCCTAAGAGATGTGAAGCAATTGGAGAACACTGGAACCCCTTCTTTTGTGCATTTGTACGAATCCAATTAGGGACCTGATTGTCGTACATTTTTTTAGTTTCCAGTATAACAGCAGTTTTCTTTAAAGCCTTATAGAGTGCTTTGCGCTTGTCTAATTTTTTGTTCTTATAGGCGATAATAAGCACGGTAGTCAATTGAGGGTTTTCAGCGTAATCACTAAGATTGTCGATGACTCTAGAGAGGTGTTGTGCTTCCTTAACAACCACTACCTGATAATCAGCCCCCATAGGGAATTGTTTGGCTTGATTGACAATTTGTTCTAGTTTACTGTCTTTTCCGTAAAAGATAACCTTGTTAAAAGCCTCTTCGTGTTCCTCTAATACTTTAGATGGAATGAAGTCACAAAGCTTATCGATATAGTAAGGCTCATCCCCCATTAAAAAATAGATGGGTTTGAAGTTCTTGTTTTTTACATCTAAAGCAATTTTATTTACTTCTTCCATTTAAAATGTTCAAATTTGTAGTATGAATCAACTCAATTTTCCTAAGCTTGACTTTCGTTTCAAAAATAGCGAAAATAAAACCTATATCTTTGATATCATCCGTAAAAAGTTTGTGGTTTTACAACCAGAAGAATGGGTTCGACAACATATTGTTCATTATTTAATCTACCATAAGAACTATCCAAAGAGTTATATCAATGTTGAAAAGAAGCTGGAGGTCAATCAAATGATTCGTCGCTACGATATTGTCGTATTTAACAAAGAGGGTGGAATTGAGCTGTTGGTGGAATGCAAGGCTCCACAAATTGAAATAACTCAAGAGGTCTTCGATCAAATAGCTCGTTATAATCTTTCGTTAAAATCTAATTTTCTTATGGTGAGTAACGGTTTAAAACACTATTATTGCCAAATAAATTACAAGGAAGAACACTATAGTTTTATTCCTGAAATCCCTGATTTTAAAGCCTAATTGAGTTAGTTGAAAATTGCAATTGTCATATTAAACTGGAATGGAGCAAACCTCCTAGAACGCTTTTTACCCTCGGTAGTAGCTCATTGTAAATCGGCTCAGATCTACGTAGCTGACAATGGTTCTACAGACCATTCTAAAGAAACAGTTGCGAACTTGTTTCCGAAGGTCAAATGGATTCAACTCGATAAGAACTACGGATTTGTAGGTTACAATAAAGCACTTGAAGAATTAGAGGAAGAGTTGTTTTGTTTGTTAAATTCTGATATTGAGGTGACAGAAGCCTGGTTAGAGCCCATTGAACAGCTTTTTAATGAACGTGAGGATATTGCAATCGCTCAACCTAAAATACTCGATTACAAAGACAAAACGCATTTTGAATACGCTGGAGCCGCAGGTGGATATTTAGATTATTTTGGCTATCCCTACTGTAGAGGAAGAGTATTTCAACACTTAGAAGAAGATCAGGGGCAATACGATGATTCGAGAGCAATCTTTTGGGCTACAGGTGCCTGTATGTTTGTTCGATCCTCCGTATTTAAATCTCTAGGGGGATTTGATTGGAATTATTTTGCACATCAAGAGGAAATCGATCTCTGTTGGAGAGCAAACAACCAAGGGTATAAGGTTTACTATATCGGCTCTTCACAGGTGTATCATTTAGGTGGTTCAACCCTTAGTAATATGAATCCCAAGAAAACCTTTTTAAACTTTAGAAATTCACTCTTTAATATTCTTAAAAACACACCCTTATCCAAGGCGCTATTGGTGATTTTTGCACGATTGATACTCGATGGAATAGCAGGAATAGTCTTTTTATTTCAAGGAAAGACCAAACACACCATAGCAATAATCAAAGCGCATTTTAGCTTTTATTACCAGGCTAGATCAATTTATAAAAAAAGGCTCATACCTATTACAAATGCTCCCTATTACCGTCACTTATCGGTAGTGTACTCTTATTTTGTATTGGGTAGAGAAAAATTTTCAGATTTAACCAAACTTTGACTAACTTGCGAAAGCTTTAAAAAACCCTATTAATTATTTAAATACCACTATGAAAAAGGCACTATTCGGATTATTATCACTTAGTCTTCTAGTTTCATCATGTGTACCACAGAAGAAGTACGCTGAATTAGAAGCTCAAAACAGAGATGTTCAATCGTTATTAGATGCAGCTACTGTTAAGTTAAACAGCTGTTTAGAAGACACTGCACGATTAAAATTATTAGAAGATCAAAACGCTTATTTAAAAGCGAATAACCAAGAGCTTATCAACAACTTAGGTTCTTTAACTACTTTAACTTCTAAAGGAGCAGACAACTTAGAGCGTTCCTTAGAAAGTCTTAAAGAAAAAGATCTTACCATTAAAAAATTAAACCAAGCGATTACAAGAAGAGATTCTGTAAACTTAGCTTTAGTACAGTCGCTTAAAGGTGTTCTTGGAAATATCGACGATGAAGACATTCAAATCGATGTTGAAAAAGGAGTGGTATTTGTTTCTATATCTGACAAATTATTATTTAACACTGGAAGTTATGTAGTTTCTCAAAAAGCAAGAGCGGTCTTAGAGAAAGTTGCTAAGGTGGTTAATGACAAACCTGATTTTGAATTTATGGTTGAAGGTCATACCGACAAGCGTAGCTTTATGAAAGGTGATTTAGTTGACAACTGGGATTTAAGTGTTAAAAGAGCTACTTCAGTTGTTCGTATCTTACAAAACGACTACGGAGTGAATCCAGCTCGTATGACTGCAGCAGGACGTTCACAATACATTCCAGTATCTGCGGATGATTTAGCTAAGAATAGAAGAACTAGAATTGTTGTTCTACCTAGAGTTGATCAGTTCTACGATATGATTGAAGAAGGATTAAAAGATGTAGCGATCAATTAAGCTACACTTTAAATACTATAGAAAAGCAGCATTAATAGTGCTGCTTTTTTTTTTTAGAGTATATCGATAGATCCTTTCCCCTGTCTTATAAGTTCTGGTTCATGTGAAGTTAAATCAATCACTGTGGAAGGGACATTTCCTCCAAGGCCTCCATCAATCACAAGATCGACCGTGTTTTGATAGTTGTAGAAAATGATTTCAGGGTCTGTAGTGTATTCGATAATTTCATCTTCATCGTAAATAGAAGTGGTAACTATGGGGTTTCCTAAGCTTTTTAGCAATGCTTGTACGATGGAATTATCACTGATTCGAATTCCTACTGTTTTTCTGTTTTTAAAGTTTCTGGGGAGCTTACTGCTTCCAGGCAAAATAAAGGTATAGGGTCCCGGAAAAGCTCTTTTGATCAACTTAAATCTCGAACTGTCCAATTGTTTTACGTAGTCAGACAAATGACTGAGATCTTCACATAAAAAGGACCAGCGGTTCTTTTGTAATTTGATTCCCTTGATTCGAGCTAGTTTTTCCAATGCCTTATTATTGGTGATATCACATCCCATAGCATAGACTGTATCGGTTGGATAGATAATTACTCCTCCACTTTTAAGGACTTCTACCACCTTGTTAATTGCCCTTTCGTTGGGGTTTTCAGGATATATTTTAACTAGTTCTGCCATTATTCGACGATTGTTAGTTGAGCAAAACGAAGTAAGAGTTTTTTAGTACCACCAGTTTCAAATTGAATTTCTGCCTTCTTGTCTTTACCCATTCCCTCTAAGTTAAGAACAATTCCATTACCAAAGCGACTATGTTTAACTTTTGTTCCTTCGCTGAGTTCTAAGTGCAGGGCACTGTCTTTCTTCTCCTTTGGATTTGCAAGACCTGGTTTTAACTTTCTGAGTCGTTTGAGTTGCTCTTGATTGGGTTTGTGAGCAACTGGAGGTGTTCCTGCCTTTGGCTTTGTCTGTCGAAGTTTGGACTTGTCTACTTCTCCAAAAATATCAGCATCGATCTGTGGTTTGTATCTATAATTGCTCTTGGGAGTTAAATAGTTGAGATAGGACTCGTCAATCTCTTCCACAAACCTACTGGGTTCACAATCGATAAGATTCCCCCAGCGATATCTAGTTTGTGCATAAGTCAAATAAGCTTGCTGCTCTGCCCTTGTAAGTGCTACATAAAACAATCTTCGCTCCTCTTCTAGTTCACTTCTGGTATTCATGCTCATGGCTGAAGGAAAGAGATCTTCTTCCATTCCCACTACAAAGACTACTGGAAATTCCAATCCCTTGGCGAGGTGAATGGTCATCAGAGCGACTCGATCGTCATCAGTACTGTCTTTGTCCATATCAGTAGCTAGAGCGACATCTTCTAAAAATTCAGATAGTTTGCCACTTTGGCCATCGATTTCGATTTGTCCATTTACAAAATCTTGAATACCGTTTAAGAGTTCTTCGATGTTTTCGAGTTTGGCAATTCCTTCAGGAGTACCGTCTTTTTTAAACTCTAGGAACAATCCTGTTTTTTTGACCACCTGTTCGGTGAGCACAAAGGCATCAGCAGTGCTGTTGGTCAATTGAAAACTCTTAATCATTGTCACAAAATCATTGAGTTTTCTCTTGGTTCCAGCATTGATATTGAGGTCTTCAATCTTATCTGCATGCTCCATCACCTCAAAAATTGATTTTTTAAAGTGATTTGCTGCAAGTGATAATCGATCTATTGTAGTTTGACCGATACCCCTTGTTGGAAAATTGATAATACGTTTTAAGGCTTCTTCGTCATTGGGATTCTCAATAATTCTAAGATAGGCTAATACGTCTTTGATTTCCTTTCGTTGATAAAAGGAGAGTCCTCCAAATATTTTATAGGGGATATCTCTTTTTCTAAGGGCGTCTTCAATTGCTCTAGATTGTGAGTTCGTTCGATACAATACTGCAAATTCACTGTTGGAGCGCTGTTGTTGCATTCGCCCCTCAAAGATTTGTTCTGCTACAAATCGTCCCTCTTCAGCATCGGTAACACTACAGTGTACCTGAATAGGTGCTCCAAGTTCGTTGTCGGTCCAAACCTTTTTCTGAATTTGATTCTTATTGTTGGCAATAACGCAGTTAGCAGCTTCAACAATCGTAGATGATGAGCGGTAATTCTGTTCCAATCGGTACTGAGCTACCTTGTCGTAATCGCGTTGAAAGTTGAGGATGTTGCTAATATTAGCTCCTCTAAAAGAATAGATACTCTGGGCATCGTCTCCAACGACACAGATATTCTGAAATCGATCTGCGAGTGCTTTGACAATGAGGTATTGGGAATGGTTGGTGTCTTGGTACTCATCTACTAAGATATACTTAAACCTATTTTGGTACTTTGAGAGTACTTCTGGATATCTGGTGAGCAGTTCATTGGTTCGAAGTAATAGATCGTCAAAATCCATTGCTCCTGCTTTAAAACAGCGATCCACATAGTTTTGATAGATATCTCCCATTCTAGGGCGTTTAGCCATTGCATCAGCTTCTAGGAGTTCAGGATTGTTGTAATAGGCCTTGACGGTAATCAATGAGTTTTTATATGAAGAAATACGCTGTTGAATTTGCTTGTATTTATACACATCCTTATCGAGTCCCATCTCTTTAATGATCGAAGCGATGAGTCGTTGAGAATCTTGAGTATCGTAAATTGTAAAATTAGAGGGGTATCCTAAATGATGTCCTTCGACTCTGAGTAATTTAGCGAACACTGAATGAAAGGTTCCCATCCAAAGGTTTTTTGCTTCAGAACCTCCTACAATTGCGGCAATTCTGTTTTTCATCTCACGAGCAGCCTTATTGGTAAAGGTCAGCGCTAGGATGTTAAAAGAATCTACTCCCTGAGACATCAAATGAGCAATTCTAAAGGTGAGTACTCTCGTCTTTCCGGAACCTGCACCCGCAATCACCATCAATGGCCCATCCTTGTGTAGGACAGGTTTTTTTTGGGCTTCGTTAAGTTGTTCGATGTACTCTTGCATGGCATTCTATTTCAGAGGATGAAAATAACTATTTATATTCAGTAGATAAAAACATTGGGTTAAGGAGTTATAAACATTCTTTAAGCACTTTTTTATTGTATTGATTTTTATATATTTAGTCTTCTAAACCCAAAATCTCATGAAAAAACTACTACTCGCCTGCTTAACTTTGAGTTTTATCTCGGTTCAGGCTCAAAATCAAATCGCTGAAAAGGATTACCAATCTGTTGAAGACAAGGTTGTTGAATGGAGAAGAGATATACATCAAAATCCTGAACTCGGAAACAGAGAATTTAAGACAGCTGCTAAAATAGCGAGTCACTTAAAGAAGTTAGGTATAAAGGTTACTCAGAATGTTGCTCATACGGGTGTGGTAGGAATATTAAAAGGAGCTCACCCAGGAAAGGTAGTCGGCCTCAGAGCGGATATCGATGCCCTTCCAGTAACAGAACGCAATGACCTCCCTTTTAAATCAAATGTACGATCAACCTTTATGGGAAGTGAAGTCGGAGTGATGCACGCCTGTGGTCACGATACACATACTGCTATATTAATGGGAGTAGCAGAAGTTCTCTCTAAAAATAAAGACAAGATTCACGGTACGGTTAAATTCATCTTTCAACCTGCTGAAGAAGGAGCCCCTCAGGGTGAAGAAGGTGGAGCTCGATTGATGATTAAAGAAGGAGTTCTTAAGAATCCTGATGTGGATGCTATTTTTGGACTTCATATCAATTCACAAACTCCTGTTGGAATGATTCGATACAAGCCTGAAGGAACAATGGCCTCTTCTCAGCGTTTTGTAATTGACGTCAAAGGAAAACAATCACACGGTTCACAGCCATGGGGTGGAGTTGATCCAATCCTTATCTCTGCCAAAATTATCGATGGACTTCAAACCATTATCAGTAGAGAGACCGAACTCACTAAGGAAGCTGCAGTGATCACCGTTGGAAAAATAACCTCTGGAGTGCGTTTTAATATTATTCCTGAATCAGCTCAACTTATTGGAACTATTAGAACTTTGGATTACGGCATGCAAAAAAAACTCAACGATCGAATGATTGAAATGGTTTCAACCATTGCAAAAGCTTACGGTGGTGAGGCAAGTTGTACTATAGCCGATGGGACTTCTATTACCTATAATGACCCAGCTCTTGTAGATCAAATGTTACCTACGATGAAACGCGTTGCTGGAGCAGATCAGGTAGTATTGCAAAAAGCCATAACAGGAGCAGAAGACTTTTCGTTTTTTCAAGATGAAATTCCAGGATTTTACTTTTTCTTAGGAGGAATGACTCCTGGAACTACAGAATCCTTCCCTCATCATACCCCTGACTTTAAAATTGATGACAGCGGTCTTTTATTAGGTGTTAAAACACTTTCTGAAATGAGTATCGATTACTTAAATAATTAGAAGAATTATTTAAAAAATATCACAAAGAGATTTAAATAATTAGAAAAATTATTTAAAAAATATCACAAAGAGACTTAAATAAGTAGATGAATTAGAAAGTAGTTGAACTAATCGACTTTCTTAAGAATTGGAGAGGAGTGCGTATCAAAGCGCTCCTTTGCATATTCAAAGCCTTCTGTCCACCATTGTTTCATTAATTCTTTGTTGAACACCAAAGAATTTTCAGTGAGCTGTGTAGGTGTATAATATAAGTGTAGGCTTACATCATTGTGTTTAGCAGAAAGAATTCCTTCAGAGATATCGTGTTGTTTTACCTGATCTACTAAAAACCCAAAGAGGTTCATCATCAGTGAAAAGGGGTTTTTACCCAATACTCTATTGTGCTTCATCTGCTCCGATTCTAGGATGACCACATCCACTTCCTTGGCTCCTCTTCGAATTGCTTCTCTGATGGGAACAATACTTCCCAATCCACCATCTCCGTATTCAAATCCATTTTTTTCAACCAAAGACATAAAAGGAATATAGTTTGAAGAGATCCAAATCCAATCTACAAACTCTTCATAGGTATAGTTCTTAATAGACTTGTACTCTACTCTGTTTCTAGAAAGGTTTGAAACCGATACGATTACTTCTTTACCTGACTCAATAATTCTATTGTAATCTTCTTCTGAGAAATAACGCGTGATGGTTTTTCGAAGTGATTTACTCTCCCCAAAGGTTCTTCTTCGTTTTAAAAATTGAATTAAGGTCGTCAAAAAGTTAATCGATACGTATTCTCTGCCGTCTTTTTTACGAACTATAAAGGGGTTTACACTAAAGATGTCCGTTTGTTTGACATTGGTGTAGGCGTGATGTAGCTTTTCAATGCCTCCTAATGCTAATTGAGGAATGAGTAAACTCCCAGTGGAAGTCCCTACTAAGATATCATAAGAGCGTCCTTGCTCTTGCATAAGAAATTGTGCTACTCCTCCTGCAAAAGCTCCTTTACTTCCTCCACCTGAAATTACTAAAGCTCTCATTTTATTTGGGTCTACTATCAAATTTAGCAGTATTCTAGCTAAGAAACAACAATAGATGGAATTCTCTTGATTTGTAAGTGAAGATATTCGTATTTTGTACTAATAAATTAGTTTTATGAATGTTTTTCAGACACCCATTACCTATCTAAAAGGGGTTGGACCTAATCGGTCTAAGAGCCTGGGATCTGAATTGAATATTCACACCTATCAGGATTTATTACACCTCTTTCCAAATCGCTATATCGATCGAACGAGATTTCACAAAATTGCTGAATTAGAACAGTCGAGTGCCGAAGTTCAAATCATTGGAAAGATTACTGATTTAAAAACCGTTTCTCAAAAAAGAGGACAGCGATTAGTAGCCACATTTGTCGATGATACCTCTAGTATGGAACTCGTTTGGTTTAGGGGAATTAAATGGATTGCTAAACAGTTAAAGCCCAATAAAGAGTACGTTGCCTTTGGTCGTGTCAATTGGTTTAACGGAAGTTATTCCATGCCCCATCCCGATTTAGAATTGCTAGAAGAATTTGAGAAGGGATTTCAAATAAGCATGCAGCCTATTTATCCCAGTACTGAAAAGCTCAGCAATGCTGGAATTACCAATAAGGTCATTTCTAAAATGGTCTTGGAACTGTTCTCCAATCACGGAAATGAAATTGCAGAGACCCTATCTTCTGAAATTATCGATCAGCAAAAACTGATGTCCTTACAAAGGGCTGTACAACAAATACACTTTCCCAAAAACGCAAAATATTTAGCAGCTGCTCAATACCGATTGAAGTTTGAAGAATTCTTTTTTATTCAACTTCAACTCCTGTCTAATAAATTAAAACGAAAGCAGAAGATTAAGGGGTATCCTTTTAAAATTGTCGGGGAGAGTTTTAATAGCTTTTACAAAGAGCACCTACCCTTTCCGCTGACCAATGCCCAAAAGCGAGTAGTTAAAGAAATTAGAAACGATATGGGTTCGAATGCCCAAATGAATAGACTTCTTCAAGGAGATGTTGGTTCTGGAAAAACAATTGTCGCTGTTTTATCGATGCTCATTGCTATCGATAATGGATTTCAGGCTTGTCTGATGGCTCCAACAGAGATTTTAGCAGAACAACACTACAACGCCATTAATGAGCTTTTAAAAGCAGTAGCAATTGAAGTGCGCTTTTTGAGTGGATCTACTTCTAAAGCAGACCGAAACTCTTTAGCTGAGGGATTACTAGACGGATCGGTTCACATTCTTATCGGAACTCATGCGCTTATTGAAGATACTGTTGTCTTTAAAAACCTCGGATTGGCCGTCATCGATGAACAACACCGTTTTGGAGTAAAGCAACGATCCAAACTCTGGAGGAAGAATCAATTGCCTCCTCATATTTTAGTAATGACAGCTACACCGATACCGAGAACCTTAGCAATGAGTGTTTACGGTGATTTAGACAGTTCTGTCATCGATGAAATGCCTCCTGGAAGAAAGGAGGTTAAAACGGTTTGGAGATCGGATCGCAATCGTTTAAAGATTTTTGCTTTTCTCAAAGAAGAAATCAAAAAAGGCAGACAGATCTATATTGTATATCCACTGATTCAGGAATCCGCTGCCATGGACTACAAAGACTTGATGGATGGTTATGAGAGTATTTCAAGGTACTTTCCCCTACCCGATTATCAGATTTCTATTGTACACGGGAAGATGAAATCGGAAGACAAGGCTTATGAAATGGAGCGATTTGTAAAGGGAGAAACTCAACTCATGGTGGCGACTACCGTCATAGAAGTCGGAGTAAATGTCCCCAATGCTTCGGTGATGATTATCGAAAGTGCAGAGCGCTTTGGACTCTCTCAACTACATCAGCTAAGAGGAAGAGTTGGTCGGGGTGCCGAGCAGAGCTATTGCATTCTAATTAGCGGTGATAAACTCTCATCAGATGCAAAAACTCGATTGGAGACTATGGTTCGTACTACTGATGGTTTTGAGATCGCCGAAGAAGATTTAAAACTGCGAGGACCAGGTGATATTATGGGGACACAGCAGTCAGGGGTACTCCAGTTAAAAATTGCAGATGTAGTCAGGGATCGCGATCTTTTGATGCACGCTAGACAAATTGCATCAATTTTGTTAAAAAAGGATCCCGAGCTAAGCGATAGTAATAACACTCCTATTAAAAATGCTTATAATCAAATAGTTAAGCATAAAAATATTTGGAATTACATCAGTTGAACATCGTAATATTAGAGGGTTCAATTAGCCACTAACTGTATAAAATTTCTTAATTTTACGCCTTTCTTATACACAAAGAATTATAGCATAAATACTTATGAAAAAAACATTATTTGATAAAGTGTGGGATTCACATATTGTGAGATCTATTGAAAATGGACCAGATGTGTTGTTTATCGACCGTCATATGGTTCACGAAGTAACTTCACCTGTTGCCTTTTTAGGATTGAAAAACAGAGGAATTAAGGTTAAATACCCAGAGCGTACCTTCGCTACTGCAGATCACAATACCCCAACGATAAATCAACACCTTCCAGTAGAAGATCCGCTTTCTGCAAATCAATTAGCTGCATTAGAGGCTAATGCTAAAGAGCACGGAGTGTCATACTGGGGATTAGGACACGAAAAAAACGGAGTTGTTCACGTTGTAGGACCAGAATACGGTATTACCCAACCTGGTGCTACTATTGTTTGTGGTGACTCCCATACTTCAACTCACGGAGCTTTTGGAGCTATTGCATTTGGAATTGGTACCTCAGAAGTTGAAATGGTACTTTCTACGCAGTGTATCATGCAACCTAAACCAAAGGCTATGAGAATCAAGGTCGAAGGAACACTCAACAAGGGAGTGACTCCTAAAGACGTTGGATTGTATATCATATCACAATTGACAACTTCTGGTGCTACTGGATACTTTATCGAGTATGCAGGACAGGTATTTGAAGAGATGACTATGGAAGGTCGTATGACTGTGTGTAACTTATCGATTGAGATGGGTGCTCGTGGTGGTATGATTGCTCCAGATCAAAAGACATTTGACTATGTTAGCGGTAGAGAATTTACTCCTAAAGGAGCTGAATTAGAGAAAGCACAAGCCTATTGGGATACACTTTATACCGATGAAGGTGCTGAATTCGATCGTGAAATCACCTTCCAAGGATCAGCTATCGAACCGATGATTACATTTGGAACCAATCCAGGTCTTGGAATGGGTATTTCTAACTCCATCCCTTCTGCAGCTGATTTAGATGCTGCACAGGCTAGTTATCAAAAATCACTCGATTATATGGAGTATCACGAAGGTGAATCCATGATCGGTAAAAAGGTTGATTACGTATTTATCGGTAGTTGTACCAATGGTCGTATTGAAGACTTCAGAGCTTTTGCATCTGTAGTTAAAGGAAGAAAAAAGGCAGATCATATTACTGCTTGGTTAGTTCCAGGTTCTCACCAAGTTGAAGCTGCGATCAAAGAAGAAGGTCTTTTAGACATCTTTAATGAAGCAGGGTTTGAACTAAGAGAACCAGGTTGTTCTGCATGTTTAGCGATGAATGACGATAAGATACCCGCTGGAAAATACGCAGTGAGTACTTCAAACAGAAACTTTGAAGGACGTCAAGGTCCTGGATCTAGAACGATGTTAGCGAGTCCATTAGTAGCGGCAGCAGCTGCAGTAACTGGTGTGGTAACAGATCCTAGAGAATTAATTTAAAAAGCGATTACAATGGCATACGATAAATTTACAGTATTAGAATCGACAGCAGTTCCATTACCTATTGAAAATGTAGATACGGATCAAATTATCCCTGCTCGTTTTTTAAAGGCGACAGAGCGTAAAGGTTTTGGTGATAACTTATTTAGAGATTGGAGATACAATTCTGACGATAGTCCAAAGAAAGACTTTGTGTTAAACAACCCTACCTACTCTGGTAAAATACTTGTAGGAGGTAAAAACTTTGGTTCAGGATCTTCTAGAGAGCACGCAGCATGGGCCGTATACGATTACGGTTTTAGATGTGTGGTATCTAGTTTCTTTGCAGATATCTTTAAAAACAACTGTTTGAATATTGGTGTATTACCAGTTCAAGTAAGTCCAGCTTTTGCTGATGAAATTTTTAAAGCAATCGAGGCAGATCCAGCTACTGAGTTAAAAATTGATTTACCCAATCAAACGATTACTCTTAAAGCTACAGGACAATCTGAATCTTTTGAGATCAATGATTATAAAAAAGGAAATATGCTCAATGGATTTGACGATATCGATTATCTGATGAGTATGGGAGATAGCATCTCTGAATTTGCTGAAAACACTCCTCTTTAACTAGAACACAAGATGGGACTGAAAAGACGCAAGGTTGAAATCATGGACACCACTCTAAGAGATGGTGAACAGACTTCTGGTGTTTCTTTTTCTGCTAAAGAAAAATTAACTCTTGCCAAACTCCTACTCGATGAGATCAAAGTAGATCGTATCGAAGTAGCTTCAGCTCGTGTGTCTGAGGGTGAATTTAAAGCGGTTAAGGACATTCTCGATTGGGCGAATGCAACCGACCATCAAGACAAGGTTGAAGTACTGACTTTTGTCGATGGTGGCGTATCGATCGATTGGATGGTAAACTCTGGAGCAAAGGTTCAGAATTTATTAACCAAAGGATCCTTAAATCACCTAACCCACCAACTCAAGAAGACTCCACAGCAACACTTTGATGAAATTGCTGATGTGATTAATTTGGCTCAAGAAAAAGGGATCAAAACAAACGTTTACCTTGAAGATTGGTCCAATGGAATGCGCAATAGCAAGGAATACGTCTTTGAATTTTTAGCCTTTTTGGCGACTCAAAAAATTGAACGTGTATTACTCCCGGATACTCTTGGAGTCTTGACTCCCTCTGAAACCTTTGAGTTTCTAAGTGATATTATAGAGACCTATCCAACACTTCACTTTGACTTTCACGGCCATAACGATTATGATTTAAGTGTCGCAAATGTAATGGAGGCGATTAAAGCGGGAGTACACGGTATTCACCTAACTGTAAATGGAATGGGTGAACGAGCTGGAAACGCTCCTCTCGCA
>DAIRFL010000114.1:0-6755 GCA_036795105.1 Flavobacteriaceae bacterium
ACCGTGACAAAGTGTATTAAAGAAATGAGGGCTCAGACTGAAAACGTCACAAGAGTTCATTCTATATATGTGGTAAACGACAAGGAAGAGCTCATCGGGAGACTTTCTCTAAAAGACTTACTCACAACTCCTGCAAGGGCCAATATCAAAGAGGTCTATATCCCTAAGGTAGATTTTGTCAATGTACACGACAAACCCGAGGAAGTTGCTAATATCATGTCAAAATACGATTTAGAAGCCATTCCAGTAGTTGATGAAATTGGAAGATTAGTGGGAAGAATTACCATTGATGATATCGTTGATGTCATCAAAGAAGAGGCTGAGAAGGATTACCAACTCGCTGCCGGTATTGCTCAAGATGTCGACACCAATGACAGTATCTTTCAGCACACCAAGGCTAGGATTCCCTGGTTGTTTTTAGGCCTCGTAGGAGGCTTTGGAGCGGCACTTATTATGGGTGGTTTTGAATCCCTTATCAGTGACCACGCAGTACTCTTTTTCTTTACTCCACTTATTGCAGCAATGGCGGGTAATGTAGGAGTACAATCCTCTGCGATTATCGTTCAGGGATTAGCTTATGAAAACATCAAGGGAAGTATGATGAGTCGTCTGGTAAAAGAGCTCTTATTAGCACTACTCAACGGAGCTATCTTATCGATTATACTCATGCTCCTTACCTGGTTGTGGAAAGGAGATTTACTCATTTCACTTTCTATTTCAATCTCACTGATTTCAGTAACCGTTACTGCAGGAATCATCGGAACACTTATCCCTTTAATGCTACACAAAAGAGGTATTGATCCTGCCATTGCAACCGGGCCATTTATCACTACGAGTAATGATATTTTTGGGATTTTAATCTATTTCTTTATCGCCAAAACCATCCTCGGAATCTAATTCGACAGCATGAAGGTACTTCACCTCGATCGTAACAACCCTATCCTAGAACGTGGATTAGCTGCTTTGGGAATTGAAAATCACTTCGATTACAACAGTTCAAAAGAGGAAGTATTGAATAAAATAGATCAGTATCAAGGCATTGTTATTCGATCTCGATTTAGTATTGATAAGGAATTTATAGATGCTGCAACTAATCTCCAATTTATTGGAAGAGTCGGTGCAGGCCTAGAGAATATCGATACCGATTATGCCACCACCAAAGGAATTGTTTTAATAGCTGCTCCTGAAGGAAATGCCAATGCCGTTGGAGAACACGCTTTGGGAATGTTGTTGTCGCTGATGAATAATCTACAAAAGGCTGACCTAGAAGTTAAATCTGGTCGTTGGGATCGCGAAGGGAATAGAGGTTACGAACTGGAAGGCAAAACAGTAGGAATCATTGGATATGGTACTATGGGCCATTCCTTTGCAAAGAAATTACAGGGATTTGATTGTGAAGTTATTTGCTATGACATCAGAGAAAACCTCTCTGACGAACTCGCCAAACAAGTATCTCTAGAAGAATTTAAAGAGCGTGTCGATATTATCAGTCTTCACCTTCCTCAAACCCCTCTCTCTATTGGAATGATCGATGATAACTTTATCCAAAGTTGTAAAAAACAACTCTGGATCATCAATACCGGAAGAGGAAAGACCTTAGTAACCGCTGATTTGGTTAAGGCCTTAAAAGCTGGAAAAGTAATCGGTGCTGGACTCGATGTCTTGGAATACGAAAAGGCTTCCTTTGAAACAATCTCCAAAGACAATACTCCTGAAGACTTCAAATTCTTACTAGAAAACGATCGCGTACTTCTAAGCCCACACGTAGCTGGATGGACTTTTGAAAGTCACCAAAAACTAGCTCAAACAATTGTAGATAAGGTTCAAAAACACTTTTTTTAAGCTACAACTAACTGAAGTGTTTCTTTACCTCGTTGCTCTAAGAGCACATCTTTTCCATTTTGCAACTTATTGATCGCATCTTGATCAAAGTGACGAATAGTAAAAAGTGAAACATCTCTGTGAACGCTTATTTTGTATTTGTTTTTGAGAATCAAGAGTAACTCATCAAGCTTTTTAAACTTATTGTCCACACAGACTGAAAATGAAATTGCAGAGTTTTGAATGAGTTCTACCTTTGTTTGGTATTTGTGAAACAATTTAAAGAGTTCACTCATCGAATCTTCAACTATAAATGAAAAATCCAAGGAGGATAACTTAATTAATACCTGATCTTTTTTCACAATAAAACAAGGAACCTTTGGTTCGATTCCCTTTCCTTTTCCAACAACAGTTCCCACCTCATTTGGTTTTACAAAAGACTTCACGCGAAGTGGAATTTCTTTGCGCTGTAAGGGTTGTAATGTTTTGGGGTGAATTACAGAGGCTCCGTAAAAAGCCAATTCAATCGCCTCCCTATAGGAGATACTATTGAGCAGTTCAGCCTCTTCAAAATACCTAGGGTCTGCATTTAAAACCCCAGGAACATCTTTCCAAATGGTTACAGAACTCGCATCTAGACAATAGGCTAAAATAGCAGCGGAATAATCCGAGCCTTCTCTGCCTAAAGTAGTTGTAAAATTATTGTCGTCAGATCCTAAAAACCCTTGAGTTACATAGAGTTTAGAGGGATCTATATTAGATTTAATCGCCTGAGCAGTCAACTCCCAATCCACTTTAGCATCGCGATACTCGCAACCGGTTTTAATACAGCTTCTCACATCTAGCCACTCATTGGCAATCCCTGTATCATTCATATAATGACTGATAATAGTCGTAGAAAGGAGTTCTCCATATCCGACAACCTGATCGTAAACAAAACTGTAGTTCGGTGATTTATTCCAGGCTAAAAATCCTTTTACCTCTTCAAATAATCCTTCTAATTTCTTGTATATAGGATGTGATTTTGACTCAAATAATTCTTCGATAATTTGAAAGTGAAAATCTTCAACCACTCTTATTGCCTTATGTTCATCAGCTTCATCATCAAAGAAATGAGCGACTACTTCTTCCATGGCGTTCGTAGTTTTACCCATGGCTGAAACAACAACTAAGGTCTCTTTGTGACCAAATTCTCTTAAAATTGAAACTACATTTCTAACGCTTTCAGCATCCTTAACTGAAGCTCCTCCAAACTTAAATACTCTCATTGATTGTGTTCTACTTGAAATTCTTAATTCCTTCTTCATCTAATTGAACAACATCCCAGTCTCTCAACACCTTCGCTCCTTTAGCCTCGTAGAATGAAATTGCAGATTCATTCCAATCGAGCACATCCCAGGACACACGTTTAACTCCTAATTCCACAGCATAGTCCACTACCCTTTTGAGCAAGGCAGATCCAATACCAAATCCTCTTAGAGATTGAGTGACTATTAAATCTTCTAAGTGAAGAGCCACTCCCTTCCAAGTAGAATAACGAGGGTAAACAAGTGCAATACCTACAATACGAGCATCCTGCTCCGCCACAAAACACTGAAAAGCATTTTTTTCAAAACCATCTCTGACAAGATCCTCTGAAGAAATTTCAACAGCATCCGGTTCTTTTTCATAGATAGCGAGTTCTTGAATTAACTCCAAGACCTCCTTCATATCTGTTGGCTTAGCCGATCGTATTAAATAAGACATAGTTGTTACAAATAAAACACAAAGTTAAATATTTATATTTATCAAAAAAAACACCTTCAATTCTTTTCACAAAAACAGAAGGTGTTGTTACATATTAGTGCTTCTAGGTCCAATTCCCTTATTTTAGAAGCATTTGATACTCTTCAAAGCTGAATTTACCCTCGAATAAAAGAATGGATTTAGCGATTATTTTAGAGGCTGCCTGTGCAGAAAAACCAATTCCAATAGCGTACTTATTCAACATCTTAAGTTCTGCTTCATCGAGCTCATGATCTGAATAGACAATCTTAAAAAAGTCAAACATTCGTTCTAAACGAGTCTCTTTATCAGAGCTGATCTCAATGGAATACTGTTTGCCTTTAGAGATTATTTCATCGTATTCAGATTCGGTAATATCTAGTTTCTGAGCTAAACGGTTGATTACAATTAATTCATCTTCATTCACAGTACCACTTGCTGTAGCTAAAGAAACAATTGAGGCAAAATGAGCAACATTATTTTTGTGCTTTCCACTTGAATACAAATCGGCAATTGACATAGTTTAATTATTAAGGTTCTATAACAAAGATACTCAATCGCTTATTTTTTTCCTCTTAAATCGATGATTTTATTTAGGCGAATACTATCTTTGACCAAAATACGAAAATTGAGTATTTCACTAGTATTAGAACAGTTTTCAAAGTCTTTGCCGCTGCAAAAACTAGGGGATGTTCTGTCCCAAAACCAAACTGAAGGGATTCCTAGTAAAATTCATCTCGAGGGGCTGGTTGGCTCATCGCTCTCCATGAGCATTGCTCATCTCTTCAAAACACAAAACACCCCCTTACTCATTCTTATAGAAGAAAAAGAAGAGGCGGCCTATCTCTTTAACGATTTACAGTATTTAATCAGTGAGCAAGAGGTGCTCTTCTACCCTGCCAGTTATCGCAGACCTTATCAGATAGAGGAAACCAATAACGCAAATGTCGTTCGAAGAGCCGAGGTTCTAAAGCGTCTCAGTTCTAGAAAAAAGCCAGCTGTTATTGTCACTTATGCAAATGCTGTTTTTGAAAAGGTCATCAGTAAGAAAAGTATTGAGAAAAACACTATTAAACTAAATGTTGGAGATCAAATCGATTTGGAATTTTTAAATGAAACTCTTTTTGAATACCACTTTAACAGAGTTGATTTTGTGACTCAAGCAGGAGAGTTTTCTGTAAGAGGTGGTATCGTAGATGTATTTTCTTTTGACTCTGACGACCCCTATAGAGTAGAATTCTTTGGCAATGAGGTAGATTCCATCAGAAGTTTCGACATCGAAACTCAGCTTTCAATCGAACCCAAAAAGAGGGTCAGTATCGTTCCAAATATAGACGATAAAAACCAAGATGAAAAGCGTATAAGTATCTTTGAATTCTTAAAAAACAAGACCTGGGTACTGAGTAAAAATACAGGGATCATCACCCATCATTTAGAGGAGCAATATCAGAAGGCTGAAGAAGCATTCAACAACTTAAAAACAGAGGTCAAACACCTAAGCCCAGAGAATCTCTTTATAAATAAGACTGATTTAATAGAACTATTAGATCAGTTTACTCATTTACAGACTGGAACCAAAAGCGAGCTTCCTGTAAGGGACCTCATCAGTTTTCAATCCAGTCCACAGCCCTCTTTTAATAAGAAGTTTGATTTACTGCTAGAAGATTTAAACCTCAAAAGAGAAACAGGATATAACAATATCATCTTTTGTAGTTCTCAGCAGCAGGCTGACAGACTAGATGACATCTTTGCTGAATTAGACCCTTCCTTTTCCTTTACTTCTATTGTAGCTCCACTACATCAAGGATTTGTAATGGAATCCCTTAAACTCTGTTGTTATACCGACCATGAAATCTTTGAACGCTATCACAAGTTCAAATTAAAATCCAATGCTAACAAAAGAGCAAGCTTACAATTATCTGAGCTCAACAATTTAGAAAACGGAGATTATGTAACTCATATCGATCACGGAATAGGTCGTTTTGCTGGACTTCAAAAAATCGATGTCAATGGACAAATGCAAGAAGCCATCAAACTCATTTACGGCGAGCGTGACATCCTCTATGTGAGCATCCATTCCCTTCATAAGATTTCAAAATACAACGGAAAAGACGGAGCGGTTCCTAAACTCTATAAGTTGGGATCCAATGCCTGGAAAAAGCTCAAAGAAAAGACCAAGAGCAGGGTTAAGAAAATAGCTTTTGATCTCATTAAAACCTATGCCAAACGAAAGTTTAAAAAAGGAATTGCCTCAGGACCAGACTCCTATTTACAATTGGAATTAGAAGCTTCTTTTGTATACGAAGACACCCCAGATCAAAGTAAAGCAACTGCAGAAATCAAAGCGGATATGGAGTCTACACAGCCCATGGATCGCCTAGTCTGTGGAGATGTTGGCTTTGGAAAGACAGAAGTAGCTATCAGAGCCGCTTTTAAAGCCGTCGACAACGGCAGACAGGTAGCCGTATTAGTCCCAACAACCATACTTGCGTTTCAACATCACAGAACCTTTAGCAAAAGGCTCAAGGACATGCCTGTTCGTGTAGACTACCTCAATCGATTTAGAACCGCTAAAGAAAAGACACAAATTCTCAAAGATCTAGAAGCAGGAAAGATCGATATTATTATAGGAACCCATCAACTTGTCAATGACAAGGTAAAGTTCAAAAACTTAGGCCTACTCATCGTAGATGAAGAACAAAAGTTCGGAGTTGGAGTTAAGGATAAACTCAAATCCATCAAAGAGAATATCGATGTACTAACTCTTACCGCAACCCCAATACCGAGAACTCTTCAATTTAGTCTGATGGCAGCGAGAGATCTATCGGTAATCAATACTCCACCTCCCAACAGAGTCCCAATTGAGAGTGAGGTAATTCGCTTCGACGAAGAGGTCATCAGAGACGGTATCTCTTATGAAATTCAACGTGGTGGTCAGGTCTTTTTTATCAATAATAGAATTGAAAACATACAGGAAGTAGCTGGAATGATCCAGCGACTAGTTCCCGATGCGAAAGTAGGCGTGGGTCACGGGCAGATGGAGGGAAAAAAATTAGAACGAGTAATGCTCAATTTTATGGATGGGGGCTTTGATGTGCTGGTAGCAACAACCATTATTGAAAGTGGATTAGATGTCACCAATGCCAATACGATCTTTATCAATAACGCCA
>DAIRFL010000322.1:0-1008 GCA_036795105.1 Flavobacteriaceae bacterium
AATTTTACCAAATCACCCTCTTCATTTTTTACAAATTCACTCTTGTAATTGATGACGTTTTCATACATCGAGAGGGGTGCTGGGTCTAATGCAGATTCCGTTCTTCCTGATTTACCTACTACAGTGGCTACTTCTGGTATTTGTGCAACAGCGAGATCTAATTGTCTCAGAGTCTCTCTGTTTTGTTCAATTCCTGCATGTGGCATAGAGCTCGGCATGAGTAAAAAAGAACCTTCGTCTAAAGCGGGCATAAACTCTTTTTGAGTATTTGAAAAGATAAGTGCTCCAAATACAAGAAGCGAAATAGGAATAGCTAAAAATTTTAATTTATTTGCTAAGGCCCATTCTAAGATTCCTTGATACTTTTTTTGAAACAATTTGAATAGACCTAAAATACCAAAGGTTAAAAGTACTACAATCAACAGATTGAGCATATAACTTTTGTCGACTCCCATTGGAGCCCAAAGGGCTGTGAGTAGAAATAAAATTAAAGCTAGAGTGATTAGTAATAATGGGTTTGGTAGCTTGATTCCAACTATTGTTTTTGGGTAAAAGGAACTGATCTGATCTTTGATCTGTTGTTTAAATCGACTGTAAACACCATTTTGCGGATACTTTTTAAAGATAATTGCAGCTATTGGTGGGATGATAAATAAAGAAATCAACAGCGCAGAAATTAGGGCAAAGGTCTTAGTGAAGGCAAGTGGTCTAAAGAGTTTTCCTTCTGCACCTATAAGAGCAAATACGGGTATAAAACTTACAATTGTTGTAAGTACAGCAGTGATAATTGCAGAGGAGACTTCTTTTGTTGCATTAAAGACCAATTCATTGATTGGAGTTTTATTTTGGTCTTCATTTAACCTTCTGATGATATTTTCAGTGAGAATAATTCCCACATCAACCATGGTTCCAATGGCAATTGCGATTCCTGAAAGCGATACAATTTTGTGTTCTACACTAGCGTACTTCATTGCTATAAAAACGATAAGTACAGCTAGAGGTAAGAGT
>DAIRFL010000115.1:0-6715 GCA_036795105.1 Flavobacteriaceae bacterium
GTTTTAATAATCGCTTCAAGCTCAAATAGCAAATTGCGCTTTAGTTCGTTGGGGGCAAAAACAAAGCCTTCTAATACTAGAATTCGATCGTTTTTCTTGTCGTTTAGAAAATAACTCACAAAAGGACCCGCCATAGGGTAGTTGTGCATTTCCCACATCCCTCTCATTTCAACAGCTGGAAGTCCAGCTACATTAACCCCTTTTACATAGGGTCTGAGAATGTTTTCCGTAAGCATATAAGTGGTTTTTCCGGGAACATCTGGTCCTGGAATATGTTCACTTACTACGGCGTCCCTTCTAAAAATAAGGTCAGACACCAAATCCGTTGGTTGGGTAAACACTCCTGAAGGCAGTGTATAGGCGATAATATTCAGGGTTCCCTTATTTACGGGGCGATCAAACCACAGAAAATCTTCTGTTTTCTTGCCTAGTTGATAGATGGAAGGCATCTGTAAGCGAACTCCAAATACTTCTTCAAAGCTATTATCCTTGCTTAGGGAGCGCGTAAAGCGCTTTTGAGCCTCTCCGAGCTCTAGTTCCCTGAAGGCTTCGACAAACTCCTCTGAGTGGTCTTCAAAAGAGTAAACGAGTTCGTCCATACTTCGTCCTTTGATAACGGCTACTTTTTGAGGGGCAGCGTATACATCCGATTGAATTCTGGTATAGGATAGGGAGTCCAAGCCTGCAAACAGAATCGTTCTATTTTGACGAATGGTTCCTGTAAAGATACTAGGAGGGATGTGCTGTAGTTCTAATCGAGATTCTACCAGAGAAAGCCCTTTGAGCGGAGCGTAAAACGAAGAGCGAATACTGTCTCCTAAGGCTGCATTCCAGAGTTCGTCTTCCATTACGACTAATACTGAGTGAATGGGACCAATAGATTCAGGTAAAAAGGTATAATCACTGTTCTTGGTGTTCTTACAGGAACCAAGCGCTAGTAAAAAGACCAAAGCGGAAGCAATTAAAAGCTGTTTTTTCATAATTAAGGAGTACAGTTACACAATAGCACTTTGGTTCCGGGAACAATGTTAGATCCCAGATGTGCATTCCACCTCTTTAAATCCTCAAAACTTATGCCATTAAATTTTTTGGAGATGCTCCAAAGGGAATCTCCCGATCGAACCGTATAGAATTTTTGTTTGCTATTTGAAGCCGAAGAAGTGCTCTTTGGAAACCTTCTAGGGTAAATCATCAATCGTTGACCCACGCGTATGGTGTTTGATTTTAAATTGTTCCAACGCTTAATTTGGCTTACATAAACCCCGTATTTTTGGGCAATGGTTCCCAAGACATCACCGCTTTTAACTCTA
Organism: Flavobacteriaceae bacterium; assembly: GCA_036795105.1. Lineage (GTDB taxonomy): Bacteria > Bacteroidota > Bacteroidia > Flavobacteriales > Flavobacteriaceae > MAG-120531. The sequence goes on from DAIRFL010000115.1 coordinate 1,311, forward strand.
TATCTAAAAGGGGCTTCCGCCTCAACAAGCATAGGGCTTTTGGCTTTGTTGGACTCAAATTCAGCAGCGACTACAGAATAAATGCTGTCTTCATTGGCAACAAAACGACCAAGAGCGTCCAAAGGCAAACGAATACTGTGTTCAGATCCTTTCACATAAGGGACAATATCGAGTTTATAGGAAGGGTTTAGCTGTTGAATCTTTTCCTTGTCGACCTTTGCTAAACGCGATACCTGATCAAAATTAATCCAATTCTTTACGTGAATCGTATCAGTCGCATAAAGCGGCATTTCAATGGATCTATTTTGAAACCCGAGTTGCTCAGCGTATTCAAAGATGAACATACTAGCCATGAAAGCAGGGACGTAGCCTGCGGTTTCTCTAGGCAAAAATGGGCGAATCGCCCAAAAGTTTTTCTTCCCACCAGAACGACGAATCGCTTTGTTGACGTTTCCAGGTCCTGAATTATAGGCTGCTAAAGCGAGGTTCCAGTCCCCAAAAATCTTATAGAGTTGCTTGAGATAGGCTACTGCAGCCTTAGTAGACTTTACAGGGTCTTGTCGGTCGTCTACATAATTGGAAACCGATAGTTTGTGCATCTTCCCTGTGGCGTACATAAATTGCCAAAGTCCTGTGGCGCCTACTCTTGATTTTGCTTTGGGGTTTAAGGCAGATTCGACGATTGCCAGATATTTGATCTCTAAAGGAAGACCCGCTGCATCTAATTCTTGCTCAAAAAGCGGAAAATAATACTTAGAACGGTCTAATACGCGTTGCATTAAATCCCTTTTGGTCGTTAGAAAAGTTCGAATTACCGACTCCAGTGAAGGGTGATAGGCTACATTAAAAATGGTCTTTTGATCTAAGAGATCCAAGCGGCTCATAATGCTGTCTTTCTTAAAATCACTGTGGTCCACTGGCTCTAATTCAGAGGCTAGCTCCCCAAGTGGAATCATCTGAGCAATAGAGGCCAGCCACAAACTATCCGTATGAGCCGTGGCTAAGAGGTCCTGAAAATTATGGGCGACTTCGCTCTTAGACTTTAAACTGTCTTTGGACTTTTGGTCAAGGGCTACAGGAGTTCCTTCCTGAGCCTTGAGGCTGATCGATGTTAATAAAAAGAATCCTAAAACAGTTATTGTTCTCATATGCTTAAGCCATTTCGTAAATTGCAGCGATACCCGGAAGCGTCTTTCCTTCTAAAGACTCCAACATAGCTCCTCCACCAGTTGATACATAGCTCACCTTGTGTTCAAAACCAAATTGCTTTACTGCAGCTACTGAATCCCCTCCACCTACCAGTGAAAAAGCACCCAGTTTGGTAGCCTCAGCTATTGAGTTTCCAATATTGATCGTTCCCTTAGAGAAGGTATCCATTTCAAAAACTCCAACGGGACCATTCCACAAAATAGTTTTAGAAGCTAAAAGTACTTCCTTAGAGTGTTTCTGTGTTTCTGGTCCAGAATCTAATCCTTCCCATCCTTCTTCGATGGCGTGAGATGGAAATACTCTTGTATGAGCATCGTTGCTAAAATCATCAGCTGCCATTACATCTACAGGAAGGTGAATTTCAACTCCCTTAGCTTTGGCTTGGTTTAAAATCTCGAGAGCCAACTCCATCTTATCATCTTCACAGATAGAATTTCCGATAGACCCTCCCTGTGCTTTTATAAAAGTATAGGCCATTCCTCCTCCTATAATCATATGGTCTACCTTGTCTAAAATATGTTCAATAATGGTGATTTTAGAGGAAACTTTTGACCCACCAAGAATTGCAGTAATTGGCTTTTCACCGGTGCGCATTACCTTTTCAATAGCGTGTATTTCTTTGGCTAATAAACTTCCAAAACAGCAATTTCCTTTAAAGTGTTGAGCCACTACAGTTGTAGAAGCGTGTGCTCTGTGAGCGGTACCAAAAGCGTCGTTCACATAAAAGTCAGCTAATTCTGAAAGTTGTTTAGCAAAAGCCTCATCTCCTGCTGTTTCCTCAGCGTGAAATCTCAAGTTTTCGAGAAGTAAAATTCCCCCTGGTTCTAGTGCAGCCACTGCAGATTGAGCATCAGGACCAACACACTGATCAGAAAAGGCAACTTTTTGTCCCATGACCGCCTCTACTTCAGATAAGATATGCGAAAGTGAAAGATCGGGATTGCGTTCTCCTTTAGGCCTTCCTAGGTGACTCATTAAGACCGCTTTTCCTCCGCCCTTTAAAACGGCGTCAATAGTAGGTTTTGCTGCAGTAATTCTATTGTTGTCGGTCACTTTTTTGTCCTCGTTTAAAGGGACGTTAAAGTCGACGCGTATCAATACAGTTTTATCGGTAAAATCTATTTCAGAAATATTTTTCATGGTATTTTAAATTTGTGAGCTACAAATGTACTTAATTCTCACTAATACCAATAGGCGAAATGTTAAATCTAAAACAGCTTGACGAATAATTTAGCAAGGACTATAAGGGTGATTAAAAGCTCTTTGTTATATTAGCGCATGCAATTTAACCAGCTCATAGGCAATCCGCTTATCGCCGATCAATTAGGTGCTTCCATTAAGACAAAAAGAGTCGCACACGCCCATCTTTTTATTGGAGATGAAGGATGTGGTACCCTGCCTATGGCTTTGGCTTTTGCTTCTGAGCTCGTAGCGAGCAAATACGAAGACGCTCATCAAAAAGAAGCCTGTCTTTTAAAATGCTCCCATTTTAATCATCCAGATATCCACTTCGCTTTTCCGGTAGTAACTACAAAAGAGTTTAAGCAGCCGGTCAGTGATCATTTTATAGAGCAGTGGAGAAACTTTTTGGTCGATCAGCCTTATGGTAACTTATTTGATTGGTACCGCGCACTAGAGGTAGACAACAAACAGGGTAGGATAGGGGTCAAGGAGGCTTCTGAGCTCATCCATAAAGCAAAGCTAAAATCCTATGAGGGAGGATATAAAGTAATGATTATTTGGAGGGCTGATACTATGAACACTGAGACCGCTAATAAGCTTCTCAAGCTATTAGAAGAGCCCCCTCAAGAAACGGTATTTATTCTCATAGCAGATGCCGTTGAAAACATTTTACCCACTATTCGATCTCGTTGTCAAATGAGTTTTTTTAAACGCATTTCAGAAGCGGAAATAGAAGTAGCGCTCATCGACAAAGGCGTGAGCTTTGACAAGGCAAAAGAACTGGCCCACAGAGCTCATGGAGATCTCAACAAAGCCTTTGATTTGCTCGACAACAATTCAGAAGACCAGATCTTTGCCAGGTGGTTTGTTCATTGGATTCGAACAGCTTTTAAAGCAAAAGGCAATAAAGCCGCTGTTCACGATTTACTTATGTGGGCAACTGAGGTGGCTAAAACAGGGCGAGAAACTCAAAAAAACTTCCTCAGTTATGCTCTTAGAATGATGCGACAAGCGCTTATGGCTAATTACGGCATCAATGAACTTTGTTTTATGAGGTTAGATGTTGAAGGCTTTGACTTCGATAAATTCATCCCCTATGTACACGAAAACAATATTGAACTTATAGCAGAAGCTATTGAAAAAGCAATCTACCATATAGAGCGCAATGGGAATTCAAAAATTGTGCTGACAGACATGGCTTTAGAGCTTACGCGATATATACATAAAAAACCAACTGGTATAAAATGAGTAGCCCATTAGCCGTAGGACTTTTATCTTTGAGTTTAATCATCACCTTCGTCTTTAGTTTAGGTGAAAAATTAATAGACATTCCATCCTATCAAAATTGGTTAAAAGAACATTTCAAAAACACCTTTGTTCTTCCCTATATCAATCTTCTTTTCTATTTGGTAATCACCCTGGAATTGATCAGCAGTATTGTATTGCTCGATGGACTGTATGAATTAATTCGATTTGAGAATTTTCAAGTGCTCTATCAAGGAAGTATTGCTTCGTTTTGCACCTTACTTATTTTACTCATCGGTCAACGAATCGCAAAAGATTATCAGTCCTCTGCAAATTTGATGATCTACATTTTAGTTTCCATAGCAAGCATTTATCTCTCAGAAATGGCGCTTTAAACAACTATAAGCGTTTCTTATAGCAAAGTACAAACAAAATAAACAGCGCTTATTGAAACAGGCTTTAAATAAAGCCCTCTAAGCGACTTTTGAAAAATTGGAGGGTAAATCCTTTTAGGGGGAAAATTAAAAAAGCTGTGGTCTTTATTTTGCCTTTTTAGGCTTTTGAAGCAGGTAAAGATGGGAAGAATGCTCCTTTTTAAAGAAACCAACACAATTGGATAGAAATCCTATAAAGATCCCCTTAATGAATGGAATTTTTGATCCTTTGTTTTTTTCTGATAAATAGCTCACATAAAAAGAATCAAAAAGCATAGGCTTCACTTTGATGAGGTTTAAATTAAATTCCTCTGCTAAAATAGCTATCGATTCTTTTGAAAAATGATATGCGTGTCTTGGAACATCGTAAGCAGCCCAAAAAGAATTATAATAAGATGCGTCCCAAGAATTGTAATTAGGTAATGCTAAAATTAAATAGCCCTCCTCTTCTAAAAGAGCAGTCAATTGTATAAGGACTTCTTTGTAATTTGGAATGTGTTCTAAAACATGCCAAAGGCTAATCGCTGAAAATTTTTGATCACCAAGTTCCTCCAGTGATGAATAAAGTTTAGTATTAAATTGCTCTGCCTGTTTTCGAGCATAAGAACTCGGTTCAACTCCAAAAGCGTTCCAGTGTTGCTTTTTGAGTTTAGAAACTAAAAACCCATTTCCTGCTCCGTAATCTAAAACCGCTGAGGATGGATTCACTAGATTTTGGAATAATTTTATTTTTCGAGAACTCGTATAATTTTTGACAATTTGATAAACAGAACTTACCAATCCTTTAGCCTCGTTTTGATGAGAGATATAATCCTCCTGTGGATAATAATTTTCAATATCTAAAGGAAAAGGAGTTGTGCTTAGCAGTTTATAATGAGCGTCGTATTCCAAGCTGAAGTCTTCAAGACTACAACTAAAATCTTTTATTTTTTTTGGGAATCTGCTCATCTAATGAATATAAAAAACCAATATGTTCCACGTGGAACATTTAAAATTATCTACCTAAAGCTACTAATAAAACACTAACATCAGATGGAGAAACACCGCTAATTCGAGATGCCTGAGCAATACTTATAGGCTGAATTGATTGCAGCTTTTCTCTCGCCTCAAAAGAAAGAGATTTGAGCTTTGAGTAGTCAAAGTGATCAGGAATTTTTACATGCTCCAATCGGTGTAGTTTATCCGCATTGTTTTTTTCCTTTTCAATATATCCTGCATATTTAACTTGAATTTCTGCCTGCTCTAAAACTTCTTGATCAAGATTATTTGATTCAACAAAATCAGAAACAACTTTTAGATTTCTAAGCAAATCAAGGCCAACCTTTGGCCTTGAAA